>CAJQPV010000294.1 GCA_905480305.1 uncultured Gammaproteobacteria bacterium
CACTTTTGTATACGGCGTGCTGAATGTAAAGACCCGACAGTTCTGCTTCGTCAGCGCCGGCAGTCCCGGTCCGCTGGTTGTGCATGCCGACGGTACTTCCGAGGTGCATGATGTGCCGGCTGTACCTATTGGCATGTTTCCGGACTCGGAGTATGTCGATACCGTTATTCAGTTGCAGCAGGGAGATCGCCTGTACCTGCATTCTGATGGCCTGTACGAGGAGCGTCATCCGGAAACGCGTGAGGAATTCGGGCGCGCCCGTATGCAGCAAGCACTGTGTGCGGCTGCGGGTGCTCCCTTTATTGTAAGTCTGGATAAGCTGCTGCAGTCCGTTATAGACTGGCACGGGAGTGAGGCGTTGTCTGATGATGTCGCAGTGATGGCGGTGTCGGTTAAGGGTTAATCAATCCTTTTGTTTTTTATTCAAATTCAGGTTGTGTGTTTATATGAAATTCATTGAATTGAAATGTTGTCCCGCTGCTGCTGCAGATGCCGGTGTCAAGATGGTTTCCATTGCTTGCGTGCTGGCACTGACCAGTGCGTGTACCACGCTGGGCCCTGATTTTGCACGCCCGGATGTGGCTGAACCTGCAGAATGGTCCGGAGATGACAGTGGCACCCTGGAGAGCGAATCAGCAGATACGCAGGACTGGTGGAAGGTGTTCAACGACCCGGTCATGGATCGTATCGTTGAAAAGGTTTATCAGCAGAATTTGTCATTACAGGTTGCCGGTCTGAGAATACTGGAAGCACGTGCCCAGTTGGGCATTGCAGTCGGCAGTCAGTATCCGCAGTTACAACAGGCGGGTGGCTCGGCAACCCGAAATCGCCTCAGCGAGAATAGCCCGAATTACAATTCCAGTGTTGACAAGAATTTCATGGATTATCAGGCGGGTTTTGATGCGGCCTGGGAAATAGACTTCTGGGGACGTTTCCAGCGTGGTATCGAAGCGGCTGATGCGAATCTCTCGGCAAGTGTGGCGGACTATAACAATGCCCTTGTGACCCTGACGGCGGAGGCAGCCAGAACCTATGTCATTATTCGCACGCTGGAAGAACGTTTGGTGATTGCGCATGAAAACATCAAGCTGCAGGAGGAGAGCCTGCGCATCGCCAACGTACGTTTTACAAATGGCGCAACCACGGAACTGGATGTGCAGCAAGCCATCTCCAATCTTTCCGAAACCCGCGCCCAGGTTCCGGCATTGCGTCAGTCCCTGCGCCAGGCAAAGAACAGTCTCAGTACGCTGCTGGGTATGCCGCCGTCTGATCTTGCCGAGATTCTTGGCGGGCCGGGAGATATTCCGGTGGCCGCCACTCTCATTGCTGTGGGGGTTCCGGCAGAATTGTTACGCAGGCGTCCGGATGTGCAATTTGCAGAGATGCAGGCTGCCAGCCAGAGCGCGCTCATTGGCGTAGCCAGAACAGAATTATTTCCGAGGTTCTCCCTGATCGGCTCTATCGGTTATGCCACCAGTGATACTAACAGCAGTAGTTCCGGTGACCTGTTTGACTCTGACAGCCTGACCTATTTTGCCGGGCCGACGTTCCAGTGGAATATCCTTAACTACGGCCGACTGAAAAATAATGTACGTGTCCAGGATGCGCGCTATCAGCAAACCATTGTTAACTACCAGAATACGGTACTGACTGCATATCAGGAAGTTGAAGATGCCATGGTGGCATTTATCCAGTCACAGCAGGAGAGCAGATTCCGTGCAGAGGCAGCAACGGCATCAAAAAAATCAACAGAAATTGCAAATATCCAGTATCGGGAAGGTGCGGTCGATTTTCAGCGGGTAATCGATTCCGAACGCACGCTGGTGTTGCAGCAGGATCGCTGGACCAATACACGCGGTGATATAGCTCTAAATCTTATTGCCATGTACAAGGCGCTGGGTGGTGGTTGGGAGTCACGTGCAGGTGACCCATATGTTTCGGAGAAGAACCGTTCAGAAATGGAGCAGCGCACAGACTGGGGTGAGCTGTTGACTGAAACGAATGCAGAGGCACGTGAGCAGGAATGAGGTGATCGCTCGCAACGCGTCTAATGTACCGGGGAAATGATCAAATATTGGCAAGCATGGTCAGTTCATGAAATATCAGCAGCGAGTAGAGCGGTACGAGTGCATACACCACGTAGCGAACTGCGATGTATTTGTAGATGCGGAAGTTGAAATGCAGCACCAGGATAACCAGTGCTGCGCCCGTTACCGACATTTTCACTACGGTAAACAGGTGAACATCTCTCTGTATCAGGTAGTCCATGAGTCCGTTCAACTCAACGGCGCCCTTGCTGAGCAGTACGATGGTCAGAAAGGCGTCTGCAAAGCACAGCAGGATAATTGTGAAGGTTGCAGCCAGCGGCCAATGGCCGTACCAGTCGGTATAGCTGTTGAGGTTATCCCCCTCGCGTTGTGAACTGCGGCGCCTCTGCAGCGTCAATGCACCCCAGAGCGTTTTCAGGGACGGTTTTCGTCTGTCCAGATTGCGCTGCTCAATGGCCCTGTCGTCAATTTGTTCCGGTTCAAGTTCCATCTGGCACCCGCCTTTCTTTGTGTTTTTTATTGGAAAAGCACATCCAAAATAATGCAATTCCTGTACCGTTGCAAATAACCTTATGTATATGGTCGTTTTTATGGGGCCTGATTTTGACGTTTGTCCATGAAATGGAATAACTGTCAGTTATATTGACGGGCAAACCGACAGCAGGTTTCATGAGCTGTTTTTAATACAGATAGTTAGGGTAGTCCGATATTTTACTGTTGTGTTAATAAATCCGACAAAATGTCTTTTTTTCAACCTCAAAACAGGCTATCGGCAAGACAGCCCTATTGATTAACTTACATTCTTTTAGCCTCGGGAGAGATACCGAAAGGCATGACAGGGATTAGTCTGGACATGGAAGCGGTTTTTATGGCACATATAAATACTGTTATGACGCTATCAATTTAATATGACTGTATTTTTGTGTGTGATTTTGATATTTTGGTGCATGCTATAAGTACTGTAGAAACCGGTATTTATAATCGATTTAAATAACTGTTCGTAATTAAAACCGGAGGAGACGAAAAAATGGCAGACCTTTTTTCAGATGAGTGGATGAAGAGCTTTATGGAGCAATGGAATTCCGAGCCTGAACTTTCAGACGCGCTCGCCAAGATCAATTTTAACTCGGTAATTGCGTATGGTTTTGATGGTGAAGACACGCCGCGCGGTTACCTGAACGTGGTGAATGGCAAGGCTGAAGATGCCGGAATTTACGATGGACAGGAGTTGAGCTGGGATATTCGGGCCAGTTTTGATAACTGGAATAAATGGTTGGTGAAACCGCCGGGCATGATGGGACTTGGTATGGCGTACACCTCCCGAAAAATGAAATTTGCCGTTGGTGATTACGGTGCCATGATCAAGGATCCGCGCATGGCAGGCCCGTTTATCAAGAGTTTCGCTGTTATGGGGCGTGCCTGATTCTGTCGGGCAGGCCATTTTATTGATGGGCTTGTGGATAACAATAATTAAGATTGCTCTCCGCTTCCTTGTGTCATTAAAGAACCCGGTAAGGGGTTCTTTAAAAACTGGAAATGTTGGCTGAAGATCAGGAAGGCGCTGTTTTTACAGCGCCGGTTCTTTTTGAATGTGTTGCCTGTCTGTGTCACATCATTGTGTGAGGTTTAACAATGTTAATCAGAAAAAATGCTGTTATTGGTTTTCTGTCCGGCTGCCTGTTCAGTGCCGGAGTGTTGGCACAAGGGTCAGCTGATTCCGTAATTACAGTTCCCAGTGTCCCGGTAGGGGCATCGGTATCCCTCGGTGGAACGGTAGTGCCATACAAGGATGTTACCTTTTCGGCGCAGATTCCAGGCCGTATTAAAGACATTGCCGGTGAAGAGGGTGATCACTTCGAATCAGGGGCTGAATTAATCGCTATCAATGACGATGATTTGCTGGCACAACGCCGCTCGGCATGGGCGAACCTGGCGAATGCAGAGGCTGCATTGCGTAATGCCGGTGTACAGTACAACAGGGAACTGATCTCACCCTACGGAAGTGAGCAGAATGATGCCATGGGTGGCATGGGTTCCATGATGAAGCAGTTTACCAACCCTATGAACAGCATGATGGGCAGCGGCTCTTCTCCCGGCTTTGATCGTTATGCCCAGCGCTATCAATCCGGTACACAACTGGAGCAGGCACGCTCCCAGATTGTCTCCGCACGTTCGGCGATCGATGCTATCGACACCAAGATTCGTGATGCAAAATCGGTTGCCCCCTTTGACGGTGTTATTACCAAGAAACTGGTCGAAGTCGGTGACCCGGTACAGCCCGGTCAGCCGTTGCTCAAGTTTGCTGATATGTCCAGGTTGCAAATTAAGGTTGAAGTGCCGGCGCGCCTGATGCCGGGCGTCAAGAAAGGCATGGTATTTCCAGCCAGACTGGATGTGGGCGATGTGGATATCCAGGCACGTGTTGTTCAGGTTTTCCCGATTGCCGATCCGGATCGTCATACAGTAACCGTCAAGATGGAACTGCCTCCTGGTGCACCTGGCGGGGCAGGCATGTATGCCGAAGTCATGATTACTGACGTCAATGCCAAGGTTCGTGATCTTCCTGTTGTGCCCCGGGAAGCACTGGTTTGGCGTGGCAGTCTGCCAGGTGTTTATGTGATGAATGAAAATAACGAGCGTCAGCTGAGGCTGGTGCGGATTGGGGATGATGTCGGTGTTGACGGTGTGGCGGTCCTTTCCGGTTTGCGTGCAGGCGAACGGGTTGTTGTAAAGGGCAAGGAAGCGACACAGGATGGATCAAAAAGTTCGTGGCAATAAGCTGACAGAAAACATTGCGCTGGCCGTGTACATTAAATCTTCACAACTGGCGCAATAATCATCAAACGCAGAAAAACAATGGGTATAAGGCAGGCGTAAAGGTGCCTCCGATCGTACCGGAAAAAGCATATTAAGAAGGCGGATCCAGAGTATGGCTGATCAAGAAAAGAAATTTTCTACCCCCGTGAATTATGACGCACATTCACTGGGGATTGCCGGCAGAACGGCACGCTTGTTTATTACTTCCCCGGTGACTCCGATGATACTCATCGTGTCACTGTTCGTTGGTCTGATCGGTCTTTTCTTTACTCCCAGGCAGGAAGACCCGCAAATCTCAGTGCCGATGATCGATGTGTTTGTGCAGTATCCCGGTGCCTCTGCTGAACAGGTTTCGAGCCTGGTCACCGAACCGCTGGAACGTATCCTGATGGAAATCCCCGGTGTACGGCATACCTATACAGCCACCGAGCGTGGTCGCGCCATGGTCACCGTGCGCTTCAAGGTTGGCGAGGACATGGGTGCCTCGGTAGTCAAGGTGCACGACAAACTACAGTCCAATATTGACAAGATTCCACCGGATGTGTCGCAGCCGCTGGTTAAACCGGTGGGCATTGATGATGTCCCCGTCGTCACGCTGACCATGTGGTCGGAAGATGTGGATGACGGGGCACTGCGACTTTTGTCGCTTGATCTGTTGCAACGTCTCGGTGAAGTGAAAAATGTCGGTAAGGGTTTTGTTGTCGGTGGCAGGAAAGACCAGGTCAAGGTAGAGGTAATGCCGGAACGTCTGTCCGGTTACGGTATCAGTCTGCAGCAGGTTGCGCAGACCATTCAAACTGCAAACTCGGAAAAGACCGCTGGTGATGTCGAGTCAGGGGGGCTGTCCTTTGCTGTGCGCACGGGTTCGTTCCTGACCAGTGACAAGGAGATTGGCCGGTTGGTGATCGCGATCAGGCAGGGTGCGCCGGTCTATGTTCGTGATGTTGCGCGGGTTTCCCAGGAGCCAGCAGAGCCAAATCAGATGGTAGCCTTTTTCACTGGCCCTGCTTATGACGGCGATAGCGAAGAGGCAGATGGTGCTCCGGCAGTAACGGTCGCTATAGCCAAGAAGGAAGGCTCCAATGGCGTCAATGTCGCCAAAGCTGTTCTGAAGAAGGTTGAGTCGCTCAAGGGTTCATTGATTCCGTCAAACGTCAATATCACGGTGACTCGTGATTATGGCAAGTCCGCGGATGACAAGGTTAACGAGCTGCTGGGTGCCATGCTGGAGGCGGCAGTTATCGTTTCTTTGCTGTGCCTGGTTGGCCTGGGTTACCGCGCGGCCTTCGTGGTTATCGCCATTATCCCGGTCGTGATTCTGCTCACTATCTGGTGGGCGATGATGATTGACTACACCATTGACCGTGTCAGCCTGTTCGCCCTGATTTTTTCCATCGGTATTCTTGTCGATGATGCAACTGTTGTGGTGGAAAATATTTTCAGGCACTGGCTTGAGAAAGGAAAAACCAGTGTCGCGGTTGCCATTGATGCGGTTCGTGAAGTGGGTAATCCGACCATCCTCGCCACCTTTACCATTATCTCGGCGTTACTGCCGATGGGCTGGGTTAGTGGATTGATGGGACCTTACATGCGTCCGATACCGGTGCTTGGTGCGTCTGCCATGTTCTTCTCACTGGTGGCAGCCTTTATTTTTACACCGTGGATGGCTGTGAAAGTGGCCCCCCAGCATGCAGCATTGAGAAAAGCAGAAGAAAAAGAAAAGCGCGCGCATGAACGCATTAGCAAGTTCTATCGTCCGATCATCATGCCGCTGATCAATAGCCGTAAACTGGGCCTGATTTTTCTGTTTAGTATTATCGGAATAACCGCTGCATTGTGTGTGACTTTCTATACGCAACAGGTGGCGGTGAAGATGCTGCCATTTGATAACAAACCGGAATTTTCTGTCATCGTAAACATGCCGGAAGGTACGGCTATGCCGGACACGGCCAACGTTGCCATGCAGCTGGCCGAGGCGGTTCGGGTGATTCCCGAGGTGACGGCTGTTCAGACATACACGGGTACTGCCCAACCGTTTAATTTCAACGGCATGGTGCGTCACTACTATCTGCGTCAGCGCGCCTGGGAAGGTGATTTACTGGTGATGCTGAAGGACAAGGAAGACCGCGATCGCGGCAGTCATGCCATCGCCGTCGAAGCACGCAAGATTCTCAAGCCCATTGCAGACAGGATGGGTGCGCGTATCGCTGTCGTCGAAATGCCCCCGGGACCACCGGTGCTGAATACGATTGTTGCGGAAGTGCACGGCCCGGATGCACAAACAAGACGTCAGGTCGCAGCTGATATGACGGCGATGTTTGAAGCCGTTGATGACGTGGTGGATGTTGACACCTATATGGCAGAGCCCTATGAATACTGGCGCTTTGACGTTGATACCGAGAAGGCTGTGCGTCGGGGTATTTCGGTAGATACCATTAACGGCAGTCTGGCCATGGCTATGGGTAGCTTCAAACTCGGGGATATCAAGCGCGGCTCTGTGCTTGAGCCGACCTACATTGTGATGCAGATTCCGCTGTCAGTACGTTCACAGGTATCACGTCTTGGCGACATGCCGATTCCAACCGCGGATGGCCAGACCGTGCCGTTGTCCGAGCTGGGGGAATTCAAGAAAGGATATGAAGATCCTGTCATCTATACCAAGGATTTGCGTGGCATCGAATATGTGACAGCAGAAATGCAGGGCCGTCTCGGCGCGCCCATCTACGGCATGCTGGATATTGAGGACATGGTAAAGGAATACACCACGCCTGATGGTGTCAATATGGGAACCATGCCCTGGAACTTGCTGGGCCCGCCATCTGATGATTCGGTTTCTGCCTATGAGTGGACCGGTGAGTGGACGGTTACCTATGAAACCTTCCGTGACATGGGTGGCGCCTTTATGGCGGCGATGATCCTGATCTATGGTCTGATTGTGTGGGAATTTAAAAACTTTGCACTGGCGGGCCTGATCATGTCACCAATCCCCGTGACAATGATGGGTATCGTTCCCGGGCACTGGATAATGGGTGCAGAGTTCACAGCAACGTCCATGATCGGCATGATTGCACTGGGTGGCATCATTGTCCGGCAATCCATCCTGATTGTTGAGTTTGTCAAGCTGGAAGTAGCCAAGGGCCACGAGGTCAAGGAAGCGGCGATACGCGGAGCAGAATTACGCATGCGCCCTATCTTTATTACCTCCCTGACGCTGATGGCCGGTGCCTTCGCCATTTTGCAAGATCCGATTTTCAATGGTATGGCGATCAGTCTGCTGTTCGGTGCCGGTGTCGCGACTGTGATGGCGCTGCTGATTATTCCGCTGGGTTGTATCAGTGCACGCCGACAGTTCTATGTTGAAACCAGCGATGATGGTCACGCAAAGGTCAGTGCAGCTTTTGAAATTGTGGAGAAGGATAGCCTGCAGGCATCTGCAGAGAAATCCGGAACACCGCTGCTGATGCGCTTGTGGGGCGGGATCTTTTCGCTGTTCTCCTGGCTGGTTATTATTGTGAAGGCTGTATTCACGATGATCCTGATGGGTTTCCAGAAGGTTTTTGGTGGCAGCAGGGGTGGCGGAACACCACCACCGCCAAGGCCTGGCGGCGGAACACCGCCACCACCGCGGCAAACACCGCCGGGAGGCGGCACGCCACCTCCGCCGCGTGAAACACCCTCATCAAAAGCTGGCGGCACGCCGCCGCCACGCGAGACACCACCGAGCCAGGTGAAGGGTACGCCGCCGCCACCACGCGAGACACCTTCTTCAAAAGCAGATGAATCGCCAGCGGTTACAGAAGAGCCAGTTGATACTGACAGCAAACAAGTGCCTGAAGCTGCTTTGGCCGAAAAAACTGAATCCCGTGATGAGTCAGGTTCTGATGAGCATACAGACGGTATTGTTGGCAGTAAGCGACGTGGAATTCGCCTGAAACAGGATTTGAGCTAAGCTGTTAACAACAAACGCATTGAATTACCGCTGATTTCTCAGCCGGGATAGAGGAGAGACGGAACTATGAACAGACGTCGTTTTACCGGTATCTGGATATTTTTGACCATGTTGTCTGTGGCATCACCGGTGAGTGCTGATGCCGTAGTTGAATCCCGAAGCTATAATTATTCCGAAGGCTGGGCGCTGGTTTCGGCGCCGCCACCGCCAGGTCCATATATGGCAGTCAACCTTGACCCAAGGATACCCGGACAGGACTTGTTGCCAATGCTTCCTGTAAAGGAGCCAGCCAATGCTGTAGTCAGTGAAAAACCGGCAGAAAGTATTCCTGTTGAGGCATTGGAAAACCCGCCAGCCGCCGGTATGCCGGTTATGCCTGAATCAGGGCAGAGTCCGGCTGCTGATCTGAATGCCGCCGGGGCCGCGTTGCCACCGCCGGTTCCGGGGCGCTACAACCGTATGATGCCGGCTTATAATTA
>CAJQPV010000295.1 GCA_905480305.1 uncultured Gammaproteobacteria bacterium
CACAGCCATTAGCGGCAGCGGCAAAATTAGTGATAATGCGCTGTTCTTTGTTTCCTTTTCGGGTGGCGGCACACGTGCGGCCGCCCTTTCCTACGGGGTCCTCAAAGAACTTCGGGATACGACTTTCCTCTTTGACGGCGAGGAAAAGCGGCTGCTGGATGAAATCGACTCTATCAGCTCGGTGTCCGGCGGCAGCTTCACAGCTGCCTACTATGCCCTTTACGGTGACCGTATATTCGAAGATTACGAGGAGGTCTTTCTGCGCCGCAACGTGCAAAAGACCCTGATCGGCAGCCTCTTGAACCCGGTCAACTGGGTAAGGATGATTTTTACAAAACTGAATCGTACCGAACTGGCAATCGACTACTATGACAGAAACATCTTCCACCGCAGCACCTTTGCTGATATTCAAGCACGGGATGGTCCCCTTTTAGCGATCAATGCAACCGATCTGGGCATCGGGCAACGGTTCACCTTCACCCAGCAAAGCTTCAACCTGCTTTGCTCCGACCTCAGCGACTTCAGCGTGGCGCGCGCAGTTGCCGCCTCCTCTGCCGTGCCGATTGCCTTCAAGCCGGTCACGCTGAAAAACTACGATACCTGTCAGTATGAAGACCCTGACTGGATAGACTATGCGCGTGAAAATCCCTTCAATAACCAACGGCTGCGAACACAGCTGCAGGCATATGATTCATACAAGGACAAGGAGAAACGGCCCTATATTCATCTTGCTGATGGCGGCATTACTGACAACCTTGGTGTGCGCTCATTATATGATCGAATAGAAGCAACCGGTGGTGCCATGCGTACCTTCAAGGATGCCGGTGTCCGCGTGCCCGAATACATCATTGTCATCGTCGTAAATGCCCAGACCCGCGCTGCAGATCCCATGGACAGTAGCAATAAATCGCCTTCAAACGCTGACGTGCTCGGCGCCGTCTCAAGAACACAGATTGGACGCTATAATCTTGAATCAATGGTATTACTGGAGGAAAGCATGGAGCGCTGGGCAACAGAACTCAGCACCCCGGATCACAAGGTCATCCCCTATTTTATCAAGCTGGATTTCGAGAGTATTGCCGACGAAAAGGTTCGCCTGGTATTCAATAACATGGCCACCAGTTTTTCCCTGCCAAACGAGGAAGTGGATAATTTAATTGAAGCCGGACGTGTCCTGTTAAGACGGTCTCCCGACTACCAGCGCCTGATCGCACTCATTAAAGAAGCGGAACAGAAACAGTTACTGGAAAGATCACCGGAAAATTAAACAAGGATTAACTCCCTCCCCCTCAGGGGGAGAGATGGGATTCTCTTTTAAAAGAGAATAAGTACACTCATTCAGGCACACAAAAACATAAGCCAACCACCGCCCTCCAAGGCACCCTAAAGCATCGCCTGATATTTAGCCCGGTTATCTTCAAAATCCAGACGTTCCTGCTCAACAAAATAAAGTGAATTCTCGAGCAACTGCTTGCAGAAACGTTCTTTTAACTCATTAAAGAATGATTGATGAAGTTCCCCGCTTAACTCATCCATAAAGGTTTTCTTCAACTCCGTCGGCAACACAAGCACATTTTCCGCAAAGGGTTTCATCACTGTTGCCTGGTTACCGCGACCATAAAATACCTCGTCAAGCGCAGAACGCATTGCCGTATCCGGCATCTCGATTTTATTCAGGCTTTCATTCCAGTGATTAATAACATCGCCCCATCGCTTCTTGTCGAGCTGCTCCGTACCAATGTTGAATGCAGGAGTATCAGACTCCTCACGCCGAATATAGTTATATGAATGCATATCATAGAACAGACAACTGCCGTGTATCGCCTGCAGTTTTTTGGCAAGGACGACTGCTACACGGTAAAAACGGCGATGCTTCTCAAGGCTTTCGTTCTTCTGTTCATCGGTCAGCGGCTGTTTCCAGACTTCCTTACCCCATGCCGTCTCATAAACGCAGGTTTCCTCACCCCGGTTGAGATCGTACTCATAACGGGAATCCAGACCTGTCAGCGTAATCGGCATATCGTCAATCAATGCGCAGGTATATGGATCTTCCTCATAAAGACGTTCTGACTCATCCAGCAGGCAGTTATCCCGAAGGTCCTCACGCAAATTATGTCCGTCATGAATAGCGGTGCAGACAAAAAACGTGTATTTCTCTATCTTGACCTGGAAACCTCCCTCAACTTCCGCATGGAAGCGTTCGCCCGCTTCAATCTTTTCAACACATTGCTTTTCAGTGAGTTTTAGCATTTAAATCTTCCTGAGCTGACAGGTAGTTTTGGTAATAGATATAGTTACCAAGACAGTCGCAGCCAAACGGTTGCGATAATTCAACAATACAGCATGACCTCTAGTAAACCTTCACGACTGAATCAAGCAACCCTTTTTTGATGGTATTCACATACACGGGCCGCGTTGCCCTGCCGCTTGAGTCGATACTGATCTTTGCCATGATGCCTTCGAAATTTTCGATTGAGCGTATTGCCATACTGATGCACTGATGGTCCGCTTCAGACTGACATTGATTCATGGCATGCACCGCGATTGCATACCCCTCCACGCCCAGGTGTGTAAATGTGCTCTCCTCGCTGTCAAACAGGTCATCGAAGGATGCCTCGGCAGCCCGGCCCAGGTGCCGGTGTCTTAAGAAATCACCTCGGTCACTGAACAGATCAGTTGCATATATCCCTTCAATATTGCCGACCTGTCCGGGGAACTTGCCGAGTACGCTGGCTAGCAGTCCGTCACTGGTCATAATCTCCGGCGACCAGTCAAGTTCCTCCAGGATAGACCGTACGTGCAATACGGTTTGCGCCGAGACCGGTAAATACAGGAGCTCGGTTTCCACTGCCTGCAGGTGCCGCAGCAACACTTCATCTACCTCAGTCACAGCATGCGACCCGGTCAGCACGCCACCGGTATTGGTAAATTTCGTCTCGAATGCCACTTGTAAATATTTTGAGTGGGACTCACCGGGATCCACTACGACTGCCGCGTGCTTTATCAACAATTCATCGCGCACAAATATGGCTGCAACCGTGCCCTGGGTATCGTCATCAAAACACAACTGACTGATGTAGACTGATTCGGAAACAATATCAGGATGAGTCGCAATCAGCGCAATCGCCGGCGTCTGTAAAGATTCCGCAAATTGCGACACTTGCAGCAGACGTTCACTGTCAAGTCCCAGCAGCAAGACCGTCACACCGTCTTCCTGAACAAGCTTCTGCATGGCCTGTCGTGTTGCAGCCGGATCATCGCCGCTGTCCCCGGCAATCACTTCAATCCTGTCGCCGTTATTTAGCAGTGGCAGGATAGCCTGTGCTGCCAGCACGCCTTTCAGTGTATCCTGGCCCTGCGTCAGGTTAGAACCCTCACCTGGCCCAATAAATCCGACTTTTATCACCGCACCACTAGGCTCGACCGGAGAAGGACTGTCACATCCTGATACCAGGAAAAAAAGTATCACTAATATGGCGGACAGGAAACGATGCATAGCGACCTCAGAGGATATAGATAATATTGGCGCGAATAACCAGCTTCCTGGAGAAATTGGTCTGCACCTTCTGTTTGAAATCATCCAGGTCATCACGGCTGAGCCGCTCACGGGCCATGATATCCATCAGAACAATATCCCGGTGATGCTGCCGCAGGATCTCGGCCTTCCTTACGATAATGTATTTGCCGTTGACCAGAAAGCGTTCTTTCTGCCAGCTCAGTTCCCACTGGATTTTTTCAACAAAGTCTTCATAGGTGAAGTACAGGGGGACCGTAATCAATGCCAGCACCAGTACCACGGATCCCATGCTGCGTTTGCCCTTGATCGCGGCCGAATAGCCCAGCATCCAGAAGGTAAGCGCGGCAAAAACAATAATACCGACCAGGTTGGTCGAAAACAGCAGGAAGGCCTGTCCGAAAAAGTACGGATCACCACGGCCGAGACCGATGCCGGCAACCGCCAGTGGTGGCACCAGGGCAACCGCAATGGCAACGCCGGCCAGGCTTTGCAGGATCTCCTTATATGACTTGGTATAGGCACCGGCGATACCAGCGAATATGGCCACACCGAGATCCAGCAGGCTGGGACTGAGCCGGCCGAGCATTTCGTTTGTGACCGGCTTGTACGGAAACAGCATGGTGACCAGTGCAGCCGAACCAAGCGCCAGCGCGATGCCGACCATGATCTTGACTGCCGAGTGTTGGTAAAGACCCTGGTCCTGCCGCAACATACCCATCGCAAAAGAAATAATCGGTGACATCAGGGGCGCAAGCAGCATCGCACCGATCACCACGGCAGTGCTGTTCTGGTAGAGACCGATAGTTGCCAGAAGCGTACTTAGAAGCATCAGCATCACGTAGGCACTACTCATACGCGCATCATCGCGTAATGCTACAAACAGGTCCTTGAAACGCTCCTCCGAGGCATAGGGAAAGAACGGGATGGCCTTTTTCTTCGCTTTGGTCAGTTCATTATCAATCGGAAGGTGCTTGATATTGAAGTATTCATTCGAATCACCCAGATGGCCGCGCTTCGCATCGGTTTTCGGGCCGGTGTTGACACGAAGCGCGCCGGGCCTGACCTCACATTCAACCGGCGTTCTGGTGATTTCTTCACCGTCGATATCGACCCCCAGAGACTCTTCGGACTCGATGACTACCCGGGAAGATTTGATATAGCCGATGGCGCTGGGTATCTTGCCCGGTGCAATATCACGCTTCAGCACCTGGAAAAGAAACCCGAAATAGTCAAGCACCGATAGCGGTGCCGCGATCACCAGGGAGATCATGCCATCATGGGAACTGCCATCATTGGCGATCAGCCTGGAAGCCAGACTGCCTGCATGATGCTGGACGATCATACAACCGGCAGCAGCCGTTTCCACTTTCCTGCCGCTATCTGTAACGAAAGTAAAGCCCAGCAAGCGAATGCCACGAAACCTGGCCAGCACATTTCGCAGCGTTTTCCAGGGGGCAAGGTTGTCAGGCAAGTCGATAACGGGGATACGACCAATAATAGCCTTGAACAATACCAGCTCGCCATTACACAGGATAAGGTCCCGCGTCTGACCCTTCTCCTGCAATGCCAGTTCGACCTGGTCAGCGGGGTCGTCAGGCAGCCGGAAATATCTGGAAAGGGTCTTCTGTGACTTCAGTGGCAGTATGCCGATGCTCAGGTCATGCTCAATGGCAACCCTGATGACCGATTTGAGTCCGGCCATCGGTACAGACACAACAATATGATCCACATTGCGCGTTAATGTATCTGGATTCTGCAGAAAGTCATCCAGTGATGATGACTGAATAACTACATCCGGTGAATGCTCCGACACCGGCTCCAGATTGCCGATGCTCTCCTCCGTATAAATAAACGCAATATGTCTTTTCTGGTTTGGCATTTCTGTAAATCCGTGAACCGTGTCTGCATGGTAGCACTACATGTACCATGTATTTGCTATAAATACTGCCTTGACCACCGCATACAAATCAAGGCACAGGGCTTCCGGATATCTGCTATCCAAATTTGTTCGCATTTATAATCAGCTATTTTCAGAGTGTAATGGGATGGTATTTTGGTTGACATCAGAAGTTTGGTAATCCGGTGTGAACATCTGAAAGCAGCTCACCAGACATACAATCACATCCGCCGCACTTCCGGCTTGGGTGGTAGATTGCCTATCCACCTCTTTCGCCTAAACGTCCGTATATGGACTTTTATATAGCAGCGTTTATAGTTTTAATTGACCATTTCTTGATTAACAGGGCGTGCATTCTTAAGTGCCAGGTAAAGCGATTCAGTTCTTTGTTCAGGCTGCAAACCACGTCCGCCCTGAGCAATAATTGCCTTTAA
>CAJQPV010000296.1 GCA_905480305.1 uncultured Gammaproteobacteria bacterium
AAATCAGCGGATTGCGCGTGGCTGTCTTCACCGAGGACACGTCGGGCAGGCCGGTAATACTCGCAAATACGGTACGTGAGGTGCCTGAGACCGGCACATAAAAATTCGGGAAAAACCAGCCGTTATCCGCCATCATGTCGAGATTGGGCGTGGTTTCAAGCGGGTTGTTGTAGGCACCGACGCGGCTGGCGCCGAGTGATTCCAGCATGATGAGAATAATGTTGGGTGCCCGGTCAAACTGCAACTTTTGCGGCCCCGCCGTTAAAGTACGATCATAATTAAAACGCTTGTCATCCTTGTCGGTTACATTTAAATAATCCGCTATCACCGGGTAATAGCGGCGCACCTCGTTCATGTCATAGCGCGGTTCTCTTTGTTCGAAGGTGTCATAAAAGAACAGCACCGGATTGATACCGAGCGCTGCCACTGTGTCATTGCCCGAGAAAAAGGCATGATTCCAGCGCAGTGGCACCGGGTTCTCAATATTAATTTCGCTGAAACGTCCCAGCAGGCCCAGCAGTACCAGGATGGTGACTATCAGGGTAGCGGCGAAGGCCTGTAATCCCGGGACCGGCTGCTGTTGCCGGTCGAGGGTGCGGCGTTCCAGCAACAGCACCAGCCAGATGGCGGCAACGGTAGTCAGCAGCCATGCCAGCGTGATCCAGACAACCGGGTAACTCTGCCACATCATGTTGGCAGAGATAGACGGGTCTTCAAAAAAGCGCATGACGGTAGAGTTCATGCGGATGCCGAGGTAGGTGTAGTGACCGAAGTCAATGATATACATCAGCAGCGTCACTAACAGCGCGACAGCAATATAGATACGCGCCAGCTTGCGCACTGCAGTCGATCTCAAGACGTTGTAGCGCGGTAGCCAGGTCAGCAGGAATACCGGCAGGCTGAGGATGAGCGCCAGTCTCAGGTCAAACTTTATGCCTATATACAGTGTTTCATAGAGGGTGCCGGGATCCGGGTGCAGGGTCTTCCCAACCTCGGAAAAGCCGAAGTAGAAGACTGCGCGCAGGACAACAAAAATCAGAAAGAACAGGGCTGTGACACCTGCCGCATAGTGTAAGCGTCCGGACTTTAACCAGGCCATGAAACAACTCCCTTTTATAGCTAATACAGGCGGCTATTGCCGTCCGGGTAAATTTTACCGGGTTTGATTGCCAGCTGCTGCGGGCTTCATGTATGTCAGTAGCAGCAGGACAACAAATACCGGATCCAGCAGATAGTCCCACAGGTTGCCTGACTCCAGCATTTGCAGTGACCAGGCAGCCACGCTGGCTGTGAGACTGATGGCCAGGAAATAGTATGTTCGCCACCATAACAACAGCGCCATTATAAACAGGATTGCCAGTAACCAGGGATTTGCATAACCGAGGCTGTAGCTATCGAAGCCAGTCAGCCCGAGTGCGAACGGGTACAGCAGCAGTGCGGTCACGGCTAACAGCCGGCGTAGCAGCGCCAGCTCGTCAGGCCGGCAGAGTTGCCATGAAAAGTTTTGTTGCAGGATGAAGGCAATATAAAAAAGCACGGCGGTGATGGAGCTGTCGCCGAAAATGCCGCGCACCGCGTACCAGGCCGGGTCGGCATCAAGCGGCAACATCAGCAGCAGGGTAAGGCCAACAATCAAAACCGGCCTGAGCGCAAGCGGCAACCTGGCCAGCGGCAGTAGCAGGCTTGCCCATGCGACACACAGCAGCACAATAGACAGCCCGGTAAGCAGCGGGTAGCTACTGATCATGAGTCCGTCCCTGCGGCAGCACGCATTTTCAGCAGTGCTGCCCGATTGAAGTGGACATGTTTTATGTGTTTTCTTTTCCAGGTATAGAACAGGTGAAAGTCGCCACTGCTGGTCTTCAGCAAAAACGGATAAGAGAACGGGTTATGTATTTTTTCACCTTCAGCCAGGTTTTCAAACTGGTGAATCAATTGCCAGTCAGCATCTTCTGCCGCACGCCAGGCCATGGTGATGTCGTCGCGTTCGCTGGGGTGATTGTTGAACACCAGCAACAGTTCATCGGCAGCATCCAGCTGCACAACCGTGGCGGCCGCGTCGGGATTCGGGAGAGCAAGTGGCGCAAGCGGCGTCCAGTCGGCCAGGCTGCCATCTGTGTGGCTGAACCAGAGTTCCCCCGGGTTTTTTGCAGAGCTATTGCGCATGAAGGCGATGGCATTGCCGGGGGCTGTGGCCAGCAGTGCCGGTTGAATCGCCTCGCGACCGTGACTGATGCGGTACTTGTCGATAACGATGCCGCTATTGTCGATACGCAGCAGCTCGGAAAACTTGCCGATAAATTCATGATAGGCCGGCAGCATGACATCACCCTGCTCGGTCAACAGTGGCGCATTGCGCACCAGCGTGCTGATGTTCATGAAGGGTGAGCTGATGAGTCGCCTGACCGGTCCCCAGCTGCTGCCGTTATCCATTGATACCGACAGGTTGATTGAGCTGCCGGCCCAGCCGCCTACCGAAACCGTTACAAAAAACAGCCACAATTCATCATCTTTGACAACGGCTACGGGGTTACCCAGCTTGCGAATGTAGCGGCGGGTATCCTGTGTTACCTGGCGGCGGCTCATGACCTCGTGGATTTCGGACCAGCCTGCAGCGCTGTTGCTGAACACACGGCTGTAGATAGCCGTATCCTTGCTGCCCTCGCGTTTGCCGCCATACCAGAAGACACGGATATCACCATTGTTCAGCTCTACGGCGGTGGCGCTGTGCACTTCGTGAGTGAGCTCGCCGGAAATAAAGGCTGATTGCAGTTCTGGTTCGTTGCTCTCCTCACCCTGGTCAAGGTTCGGGAGCATCAAGGCGACTGGCCGGTTGGTCGGCAGCTGCAGCAGTGCCAGCGCGAATCCGGACACTACGATAAGGAGTGCGCCGAGTCGGGTTATTGTCATGATAAATGCGGGTTCATAGGGTCAGGCGGGGGATTGTGGGTGTGTTTCTGTCGCCAAGTCAAACCGGTGACGTTTTGATGGTGATTTCGTGAAAATCTTTTTCCACGCAATCACGGCATTCACTATAATCGCTTACTGTTACGTGACGACGGTATTTACAGGCCGCAAGCGGCTGCCCGCAGGCAACTATTGCCTGCCAGTTATTCAAGGAGATCTGGATGAACAAGATATTGCGTTCTGCGTT
>CAJQPV010000297.1 GCA_905480305.1 uncultured Gammaproteobacteria bacterium
GAAGGCCCATTCCGGGTACAGTTGCGTACTATGGAGCAAGGGAAATCCGTCTGATAGCTGTGGGTTCAGCACCTTAAAATCAGCCAGCTTAATGTCCCCACGGTCGGCCATGCGCTCCAGAATATCAGTACGTACGGTACCGGCGTCCACGCGTCCGTCGCGAACAGCATAGACAATCTCGTCCTGCGGGAAGCCCATAAAACGCAGTTCCAAATCCTTAAACGGATCAATACCCGCTTCCTTGAGCTCTCTCCACGCCATCTGAAAACCACCGAATGCCGCCTTGTCGACAGCAGCGAAGGACTTGCCCTTGAGCTCTGCAAGTGAGCCTATATCGCTGTTATGTGCAGCTGTAAATATGACCGCACTAAACATGGTGGAAGGCCCGCCATGTCGAGCATTCATCAGCGTCGCAATACGCGATACGCCATGATGCGCTTCAAGCTCGACATAATTACCTGGATTAGTAAGAATAAAATCAAGTTCACCCCGACTGTTAGGGCTTTGACGCCTCTTCCTTTTCTGCCACCCGATTACTCCCGCTTGCATTTCGTCCAGGTCAAGCGGTACCAGGCGAAAGTCGTAGCCTGGTATCTGGCTTGACAGGTAATCAACTGTCGGGGTCCACATACGGATAGCCGTTTCGGGCCCGCGATGGGCCAGTACACCGATGTTAGATACCTCCCGGGAATCCGCCATGAGCGCACCGGGGAGCAATACAAACAGCCCTGCGATTAACAACAGCATGACGCGATAGAACTTCATAGGCTGGTACTTAACAGGGCCAAGGGAGTGTAGAAAGCATAAACATTATATTGTTTCGGGTCAGTTACATCGACGCCGTGGTTGCAGGATTAATGCAAATAGAGAATCTGCCCGGTAAAAAACAAGGAATTTCCCTATAGTTAACAACACCCTCAATATTTATTATCCGCGTATTGTGCGGGCAAAACCTGTCAAAAACCAAATAGAGAAGAAGTTTACAACCGCATAAAAGCCGACAATATTCAAGAATGTACCGGTTAAAGCACGGCGCTCAGAAAAATAACGATCGCACAAGTCGTCTACTCAATTGTAGTAGTCCAGAGGTAATATTCAATTAACCGGGTGAACTGTAGTAGTTCAGATTTGATCTGACAGTTACCGGGTTCGATGGTGGTGTGTAAATCAAACAATTGCTGCTGTGCTGCGTTTCACTCAATACGTGGACAATATAGCAGCTATCTGGTTTTGTACATCGTTAAGGGGCAAGCTTGCATCAATAACACGATAACGGTCTGGACTGCGCTGCGCCATTTCCAGATAGGCATTACGCACCCGCTCGAAGAACGCCACTTTCTCCTGTTCAAAACGATCCAGTGCGCCACGCTTGCCGGCGCGTGCAAGCCCGATTTCAACCGGCACATCCAGCAACAGCGTCAGGTCAGGCCTGAAGTCTCCCTGCACCAGTTCTTCCAGCCGGGCAATCACACCGCTATCAATGCCACGGCCGCCACCCTGGTAGGCATAGGTTGCGTCGGTGAAGCGATCGCAGAGCACCCATTGCCCCTGCTCCAGTGCGGGCCAGACGACCCTTGCAAGGTGCTCGGCGCGTGCCGCAAACATCAACTGCAGCTCGCAGGTAGAATCCATACCGGTATACGCAGGATCCAGTAACAGGCCACGAATCGCTTCAGCCAATGGTGTACCACCGGGTTCCCGCGTTAACACCACGTCCCTGCCGGCAACCTGTAGCTGCTGATGTATAAAATCGATGTTGGTGGTTTTACCAACTCCCTCGATGCCCTCGACGGTAATAAATTTGCCTTTCATTCTGATTGTCCTGACGGCGGCAATTTGATGCCCTTTTTGTTTCTCTGGAATTTATCAACCGCCAGATTATGCTGCTTCAGTGTGGTTGAGAAATAGTGTTTACCCTCTCCCATTGCAACAAAGTACAGGCTCTTGCCGCTGGCAGGATGCAACACCGCATGAATCGCATCAGTACCTGGCATGGCAATGGGGGTCGGCGGCAGACCCTCGCGAGTATAGGTGTTATAGGGTGTGTCTTTTAATAAATCGCGTTTGCGTATGTTGCCATCGAATGAATCGCCCATGCCGTAAATAACGGTTGGGTCTGTCTGCAGGCGCATGCCCTTTTGCAGGCGCCGCACAAATACACCGGCAATAATCGGCCGCTCTTCTACCGCCCCGGTTTCCTTTTCGACGATGGAGGCCAGTATCAGCGCCTCATCAGCCGATTCGAATGGCAGGCCTTCTTCACGCCCTTCCCATTCAATGCTTAACTGATCACTCATCACCCGCATGGCACGTTTCAGAAAGTCCACATCTGTCATGCCGCGGGTGAAATAGTAGGTGTCTGGCAGGAACCGCCCCTCGGGGTGCTGGCCCGGCCGCCCCAGCAAGTCCATAATCTCCGCATCCGTTTCATCGGACAGGGTATGTACAAGCACCGGATCTGCATGTATGCGTTGCAGCATTTCCCTGAAGGTATGCCCTTCAATCAGGGTCAGTTCATATTGATTGACCTTGCCTGCGACCAGTTGCTCCAGCAAGGTACGCGGCGTCAGTCCCTGCTGCAGAATGTACTCACCCGCCTGCAAACGTCTTGCCGCATCCATTTGCCGACCCAGCAAGATTAATAACCGCGGGTACTGGATAATGTTTCTCGCATGCAGGTCATGGGCCAGCTTGTTCAGGGAGCTGCCGGGCGGCACGCTATACAGTATTTCCTGTCCCGGAATATCCAGTGCGGTGTCACTAAACTGCTGGTATCGACCCAGCATAATGATGGCGGCAAACACGGCCACTAGCAGCAGCAATATGAACAGCTGCAACCAGCGGATGCCCTTGTTGTCGATCTCGGTATCAGTACTCATGGTTGTATCGCACTATGTCTGCCACCGCCAGTCGGGCTCGGTTCCGCAAGCAAGCAAGTTCTGTAGACGTGAGGTGATTATTCCCCTGTTATATTTTCTGTCATCTATCGAGATGACCGGCCAGATGCCGATCAGGCTGTTGCAAATAAATACTTCCTCAGCCTCATGTAAATCTACCATCCCGAGCTGACAAATCTCTGTGTTAATGGATATTTGACCTGCACACTCCAGCAGCTGTGAACGCATGATACCGGCAACACCGCAACGCTGCAGATCAGGAGTCAGCAATACTCCGTCTCTGACCAGAAACAGGTTACTCATGGTACCTTCAACCAGGTTACTTTCGGAATCCAGTAGCAGCCCTTCCATAATGCCGGTGTCGTCCCATTCCTGCCGGGCCAACACCTGCTCAAGCCGGTTCAGATGCTTGATACCTGCCAGCCTCGGGTTATGCCCCAGCCGGATATCACAGATACGCAGCGCCACACCCTGCCGCGCACAGGCCGGCGGAAACTCGGGCCAGTCATGCAACTGCAGCATACGCGTCGGTGCAGGCCGGGCAGGCACCCGGTAACCTCGCCCGCCAGAACCACGGGTTACTATAATCTTGACAACCGCCCTGCCAACGCCGTCGACGAGCTGCCGGCACTCTCCTGCCAGCAGCAACTCGTCCACAGCTTCGATACCCAAACGGGCACAGCCTGCCTGCAAGCGTTGCAGGTGTTGCTGCCAGTGACCAGATTCACCCTCAACCACTGCAATTGTTTCGAAGAGGCCATCGCCATACAGCAGGCCACGATCGGTCGAAGCGACACAATCTGTCATGCGTCCATTAATGATTGCCCTGCTCATGCGTATTCCAGCCCTACCGCGCGCAGCAACCCT
>CAJQPV010000298.1 GCA_905480305.1 uncultured Gammaproteobacteria bacterium
GGTGGCTCTCCACTACTGTCGGCGTAATCGCGAACCAGCTGATCTTCCGGCAATTCCACCAGGCGCGCATAGAGACGCAAATAGCCCTGCACAAAAATAGCTGACGGCAATGCCGACTTGTCGTCCCGCTCCATTGCCTCAATAACACTGACATCCAGTTTCAGCTCTTCGGCAACCGACTCTACCGTCAACATGTGTTCTTTTCTTGCCGCAGACAGGCGCTCTCCTATCGACATATCGTCCTGACCTGCCATGTTTTTGCTGCCATCATCGTCCTGACCGGCGTTCATTCTCCCACTCCAGCAGCAGTATCGCCTGCTCACTATTTGGAAAGTTTTCTCTCAACTTAATGGCGTAGTGACCCGAGGTATTTTCATCCTTGAGCGCGAACTCGGTCCTGACAGCCAGCCACAGGCTTTCGGGATTATGCTCGGCCACTTCCTGAAAACGCTGCAGATAGGCCCTGGCACTCAGAAAGGCACCCTGCTCAAACTTGAACAACGCCATCTGAAACAGTGCCGGCGCAAACTTCTCATCAAGCTGCAGTGCCTGGCGGAAATATTCCTCGGCCAAAGGCATGTCCGGGATGCGCTTGGCACACAAACCGGCATTGGTGATCGGCACCGTCGGGGTCGCATAGAAAGGATTGCTGGCCGCCGTCATGAACTCTTCTTTGGCTTCTTCGTAACGATCCTGGTAACACAGGAACTGACCGTAGTTATTATGACCGCCGGCATCATCCGGGTTAAGACTCAATGCCTTCCTGTAATGTTTCTCGGCCAGCTTGTCGTCACCCACTTTCTCATAAAGAATAGCAATCGAGCCGTGTGCCAGCGCATAATCCGAATCTACCTCGAGCGCCTTCTGCAACTTGCTCAGCGACAACTCGTAATTACCTTCTCGCAGGTACTCTATTCCCAGTTGCGTATAGGCCGAGGCGGCCCGTGCGGCTTTATCCTTTTCTCGTTTGCGTTCTGCCGACGTCGAACAGGCAAGCAGGCTGATTGCAATAAAGACACAGACAAGAACTTTGGCCGTTTTCATTGCGCCACCGTCCGGTGTTTTTGCTGACTGCGTTCCCGACGTCGTGTTCGATCCATAAATTCTCCGGCAAGCTGGCCACAGGCAGCGTCAATATCATCACCACGGGTACGCCGGGTAATGGTGACGATCCCGGCACTATTGAGTATTTCAAAAAAACGATGAATGCGGTTGCCGGAGCTGCGCTGGTAACGGGTTTCCGGAAACGGGTTAAACGGGATCAGGTTCACCTTGGCAGGCACACCTTCCAGCACTCGTGCCAGCTGGCGCGCATGACCGTCCGAGTCATTGATACCGGCCAGCATGACATATTCAAAGGTGACCCGGCGCCTGCCCTCGCCCACGTATTCCTTGCAGGCTTCCAGCAATACACTGATTGGATACTTCTTGTTAAGCGGCACCAGCTGGTTACGCAACAGGTCATCCGGTGCGTGCAGTGACACTGCCAGACTGACGTCACAGTCTTGACGCAGCTGTCGCAATGCCGGCACCACACCGGCGGTACTCAGGGTAATGCGGCGTTTCGACAGACCGAAACCATAGTCATCCAGCATAACACCCATGGCGCGCACAACATTGTCATAGTTCAGTAACGGTTCACCCATACCCATCATGACGACGTTGGAAATCCTGCGTTCGCCATCAGCTGTCTGGCCCAGTGCCATGGCAGCGACCAGCAGCTGCGAAATAATTTCGGCGCTAGTAAGGTTGCGGTTAAAGCCCTGCTGAGCAGTTGAACAAAAACTGCAATTCAGCATACAGCCAACCTGCGAGGATACACACAGGGTGCCGCGATCTGCTTCCGGTATAAACACCGCCTCGATACAGTTGTCATCCGCCATCTGCAACAGCCACTTGCGTGAACCGTCTTCAGAAAGGCTGTCCGAAACCACTTTGGGCAAATCTATCGTTGCAATGTCATACAGTCCGGCGCGCAGTGTTTTGCTGATATTGGTCATGGCGTCGAAATCAGTGACGCCCTGACCGTAAATCCATTTCATCACCTGTGTGGCACGAAAGGACTTTTCGCCATGACCGGCAAAAAACTCCACCAGACCCGCGCGGTCCAGGTCCAGCAAATTTTTTTTGTCCATGTTGATCACGGCTGATGTCAATGCGATTAGCGTGTGCGCGGGCAGAGCCCGTCATCGCCAAAGAAATATTTAATTTCCTCGGCAGCCGTTTCAGGTGCATCCGAACCGTGCACGGCATTCTCATCAACCGTGGTGGCAAAGTCAGCGCGAATAGTGCCGGCATCGGCATCGGCCGGGTTGGTTGCACCCATCAGTTCACGGTTCTTGCTAATGGCATTCTCGCCTTGCAGCACTTGCACAACCACCGGACCGGAAATCATGAAACTAACCAGATCATTGTAGAAGGGACGCTCCTTGTGCACGGCATAAAACCCTTCTGCCTGCTCTTTTGACAAATGCAGCATCTTCGAGGCAACCACCTGCAGACCGTTCTTTTCGAAACGGCTTACGATCTCGCCAATGACATTCTTGGCGACAGCATCAGGTTTAATAATGGAAAAGGTTTGTTCAATAGCCATGCAACACTCCGACAAAAGTTAATAACAGGAAACCCGCGAGAAAACGGGAGTTTAGTGAATATTTTCAATCGGGTAGTTTAAGCGGATGGCCGCCAACAGGCAATGATGCGGGGGCTCTTTTATGAGGAATATTGCTGCCAAACCGCACCTTGCTGGCGGACAGTACGCGTCGAGCATGAACTGCACGGACCGGCGAGCAAATATAAAGCGGATTATCTCTTCTGGAAACAACCTGCAGGAGCGCACCCCGTACGCGATTGCCTGAAAGCCAACACAATCGCGGACAAGGTCCGCTCCTGCATGCTGGATGGCCGCTGATTCGTTATTAGAATCAGCTAAATACCCGTTTTGCGGTTTCACCGATCAGGGCCGGATTACGCACCACGTGGACACCCAGTTCTTCCATCAGGTCCATCTTGGCGTTGGCCGTATCGGCCTCGCCCGAGATGATGGCACCGGCATGCCCCATACGGCGTCCCGGCGGCGCCGAGACCCCGGCCACGAACCCGACCACCGGCTTGCTCATGTTTTCCTTCGCCCAGCGGGCAGCTTCGACTTCCTGCGGCCCACCGATTTCACCGATCATGATAACTGCCTCGGTTTCAGGGTCCTCTTCAAAGGCCTGCAGCACGGTCACAAAGTCGGTGCCATTGACCGGGTCTCCGCCAATGCCCACCGAGGTGGTCTGCCCCATGCCCAGTTCGGACATCTGCTGTACCGCCTCGTAATTGAGCGTGCCAGAACGTGACACCACACCAATGCGCCCCGGCGAATAGATGTGCGATGGCATGATGCCCACCTTGCAGGCATCCGGGGTGATGATACCCGGCGTATTCGGGCCAATAATAATGGCATTCTTGTCAGCGGCGTAGCGCTTCACCTTGACCATGTCCTGCACCGGAATACCGTCTGCGATCACAACAATCACGCCAATACCGGCCTCCAGCGCTTCCATAATGGCATCGGCGGCGAACGGTGGCGGTACAAAAATACCACTGACATCGGCACCTGTTTCCGCAACGGCCTGGCTCACGGTATCAAAAACCGGCAGTCCGAGATGTTCCTGGCCGCCCTTGCCCGGCGTCACACCACCGACCACCGTGGTGCCATGCTGCATCGATTCTTCTGCGTGGAACGTCGCGTGCTGACCGGTAAAACCCTGAATGATGACCCTTGAATGCTTGTGTACAAATACGCTCATGCCGAAGCCTCCAGTGTTGCCATAACCCTGGTGGCCGCATCGTCAAGATTGTCTGCCATGATAAAAGGAAAACCGGAGGCTTCCAGGATAGGGGTGCCCTTCTCTACGTTGGTACCTGCCAGGCGCACAACGATCGGTATGCTGATTTCCTGGTCACGCATGGCCTGCACCAGGCCTTCTGCTATCCAGTCGCAACGATTAATGCCGGCGAAAATATTCACCAGGATGATTTTTACATTCGGATCCTGCAGCACGATACGAAAGGCATTGCCGACTTTTTCCGGTGACGCCCCGCCGCCGACATCCAGAAAGTTGGCCGGCTTGCCACCGTGGAAACTGATCGAGTCCATGGTCGCCATCGCGAGACCGGCGCCATTCACAATACAGCCAACATTACCATCGAGCGCAATGTAATTGAGTCCGTGAGCAGTCGCCTCGACCTCTTTTGAATCTTCTTCGTCAAAGTCCCGCAACTCGGTGATCGTCGGGCGTCGGTACATGGCGTTACTGTCAAAAGACATCTTGGCATCCAGCGCCATCAACTTGCCATCAGCAAGCTCAGCCAGCGGGTTGATCTCGGCGAGCAATGCATCCTTCTCCCGGAAACACTTGTACAGCGCCTGCATCAACTTCGACGCTTCGCTGATCTGCTTGCCCCGCAGGCCTATTTTTGCGGCAATCTTGCGGCACTGGAAACCGGCCAGCCCGATTGCCGGGTCAACCGCCTCCCGGATGACACGATCAGGATCGGTTTTTGCAACCTCTTCGATATTCATGCCACCGGACGCCGAGGCAATCACAGTAATGCGTTGTGTTGCGCGATCGATGACCAAACCCAGGTAGTATTCTTTCTTGATATCGCAGGCCTGCTCAACCAGTACCCGCTGCACCAGCCGGCCTTCCGCGCCGGTTTGCGGCGTGACCAGCTGCATGCCGATCATCTCGTCGGTAAACTGCCTGACCTCATCCAGCGATGACGCGACTTTCACGCCACCGCCCTTGCCGCGACCACCGGCATGGATTTGCGCCTTCACAACCCAGCGTTCACCACTCAGGTCTTCTGCAATTGCGACCGCGTTATCAACATTGTGCGTAACACGACCATCGGGAACCGATACGCCATAGCCGCGCAACAGTTCCTTGGTCTGGTATTCATGAATATTCAAAAGATGTCTCCAGTTACGGTTTTTTTATTGACGTGCTGCGAGAGAACTTTCGATCTGCGCGGCCTTGTCCACCAACACCTGTGCCTGTCTTATGGACGCCGCATCAATCAGGCGACCATCCAGCGAAACCGCGCCCTTGCCCTGGGTCGCAGCCTCTGCCATGGCCACAAGGATACGTTGCGCCCGGTCAACTTCCGCAGCAGGCGGGGTAAATACCTCGTTTGCCAGTGCAATCTGCGACGGGTGTATCGCCCACTTGCCCTCGACACCCAGCGCGGCAACGCTGTTTGAAACCGCTCTGTAGCCATCCGGATCGTTAAAATCACCAAACGGGCCATCAATCGGGCGCAGTCCATAGGCACGGCAGGCAACCACCATGCGTGAAATCGCAAAATGCCACTGGTCACCCCAGTGACGTTCACGGGTGCCTTCATTATCCGGGTGCGTCAGCATGTAATAATCAGGGTTAGCGCCACCCATGTTGGTGGTACGTGCCTGTGTTGAAGCCGCGTAATCCGCAACGCCAAACACCATGGCCTCCATGCGCTCCGGACAGGTCTGCGCAATGGCTTCCACATTGGCCATACCCAGTGCCGTTTCAATCAGCACGTGTAAATTGATTTGATCAATCCCTTTGGCAGCCTCAATTTGTTCCAGCATGGTTGAGACGAACAGGATGTCGGATGGTGAACCTACTTTCGGAATGAGGATTGTATCGAGCTTGTCACCGGCCTGCTCAACCACATCGACAATATCGCGATAGCAGTAATGTGTATCCAGACCGTTAATACGAACGGATACCGAACAATCAGACCAATCGAGGTCGTTTAATGCCTCGATGACATTTTTGCGCGCCTGTTCCTTGTCATCCGGTGCTACGGCATCCTCAAGATCCAGAAAAACCATGTCTGCGCCAGCCTTGGGGGCCTTTTCGAGCATGCGGGTATTACTGCCGGGTACTGCCAATTCACTACGATGCAGGCGATTTCTTACAGCCATGGATTACCTCTTTTTTTGAATGCCAGTCACAAAAATACCAGCCATCTGTACCAGGCCGGCGGAGTATCCCCCCGGTCTGACCGGCAGGAAAGAAGCCGCGTAATATACTAGCTAGGCACGTTTAATGGAATCTGCCAGACGGGTAGGTAGGCACAGACAGCAAACACAGAGATAACCGGGATTTGAATCAACAAATAACTTTTAATTTAGATAGTTACCGTGCTTTCATAGAATAATTCACGATTTGTAAAGCCAGGCATTCTCCAGCCCCGCTACTGTCGGGCCGCCGCTCCAGCCTCAGCTCAGCAGCACATAAATCAGCCCCGCAAATACGGCAAGTGCCAACAAGTATCCACCAGCCGTGCTCTCGGTCTGGCCAGTCGAGTTATTCGCCATATGCTCCATCGACTGTAATACCAGCCGGTCGATCGCGGCATGCCGCTGATCCCGGCGCTGCCGGGCATCCTCGCGCTGCGCCCGCGCCTCCCCTGCTACCGCATCACAGGCAATATCGTACTGGGCTTCTTCTTCCTCGTCGTCAATACCATTTTCCAGCTCCAGCCACTGTTCTTCCAGCAACAACAGCTGGTGTTCTTCATGCGCATCGATTGCCTCGATTTCGCTGTTGCAGATTTGCTCACACAGCTTGCCAACCGACTCACCACAACCGTTACCGGACCACGCAATCAACTTGTCCGTCGCGTAGGTAACATCCGTCACCACGCCGTTATCATCCCTGGTTTCAACGTACAGGTATCCTGGAAGTTGCAGCGCCAGTCCGTCCATCAGTTCCCCCGTGTGATTAATGCTCTGAGTGAGATGCAAATGCAGCACCGTGCAAGGCGCTGGAATGATACTGCAGTGCATATATTATTGTCACCCTGTCAGCTCAACTGCGGATCTGCCGGCGCATGGATTTATGGGGGATACCTGCCTCCATAAACTCTGCGCCGTAAACGACAAATCCATGGCGCTCATAAAACGCAATAGCACTTACCTGTGCATGCAGAAAAACCTCTGCATATTGCTGCTGCCGTGCCACTTTCAGCAACGCCATCAGCACCGCCGAGCCGATCCCCTGCCCGCGGTATGCTGGCAACACAGCCATTCGGCCAATATGGCCATCCGGCTTCATGCGACCGGTCGCAACAGGCTGCTGCTCTGCGGCGGTTACCAGCACGTGGTAACAGTCTGCATCCATACCGTCCCATTCCAGTGATTCAGGCACCCGTTGTTCTTCAACAAACACCGCGCGCCGAACTGCACCGAGCTCACGCCTGTTGTCTTCCCAACACGCGTGGATCAGCTGAAATTCAGGATGCATGCCAGCCATCAGGATCGCAGCAGTTCACCCGCGGCACCAGAGTTTGCCACTGTTAAACCAGTGCAGCAGCAACTGCTGCTCTGCAGGCGTTATACAGGCTGTCAGCGCCTGTACATCCACCTGCCGCGCCACACATAACTGCTCGGCAAACCCGATCGAGACATCATAATCCTCACCGTCGACGAACAGCACAGCACCATGACCCTGCCGGCAAAAAGCAAAATGACTGGCCGGATGCCGTAACAATTCCTTACCCCTGGTGCTTATAGCTGCGAAATCAGCGGCCGGTTGTGCAACCTCCGCTATCGCGTCGGTTTTTACATCGCTGATAAAACGACCAAACCAGCGAGACAGCGCGGGATTATCCGCCTGCAGGTATTTACCGAGCATATCCCTGACCGCGTCGAGCGTCACCGCTGTAATCTCGTTGGCATGTTGCTGCACCGTCAGC
>CAJQPV010000299.1 GCA_905480305.1 uncultured Gammaproteobacteria bacterium
TCCGGCGACACCTGGTTCAATGCCGGTTTCCTCGCCGTTGCCGTGTGGTCTTCCAGCTACATGAAAATCGATACCGCGTTTCACTTTGCGACCACCCGCTTTCTGGAAACTGCTGCAGGGGTGCTGATTTTTACCGTCGTCAGCGCCCTGCTCTGGCCACGCAACTCGGGTACTGCCCTGCAGCAGCAGGGACAGGCTGTCTGGGAAGGCATGCAAACACTGTTCAAGAATTACCGGCAACAATTATCGACCGGCACTATATCTGAGGAAACGGCGGACCTGCGCACCCGCATTGCCGGTGAATACCAGCAACTGTTGGCGACGCTGGATGCCGCTTACGCTGATACCCCCAGGGTAGGCGCCAAAAAACGCAGCTGGGAAATGTTACGTATCAAGCTGCGGGCCTTTGGCAGTGCCCAGGAATTATGGCGCGAAAGCATTAATGACTGTCGTGAGTTAGCACTGGACGAATTGCTTCCTGATTTGACAGCGGCTCTCGACATACTGAGCCAACGACTGGAACGCGGTCGCATGCTTTGGGAGGATCAAAAAACAGACATCATTGAAGACGACTTTGATGACACGGCACTGTCAAAGGAAATACATCTGCAGGTAGACAAGCCGGCCTGCAACGCGCTGTCCCATTTTCAGCAGGCAGCACTGATGAATTTCGTCGTACAGTTGCAGGCACTCGATCAGAACAGCCGCAACCTCCTGCAAACCCTGCGGGTGCTGGCAAACCTGGAGGCGGATAGCTCGCTGCCTGCGCGCGCGCAGTCTGGCGATCCCTACCGGCCCTCATTCTGGAATCCCGAGCGCCTGTTGAGAGCGCTATTTCCAGCGGCCTGCTGGATAGCTGGCTACGCCTTCTGGTTTTATGTCGAACCGCCCGGCGGGCCGGCCATCCCGATGATGTGCGCCGCCTTCGGACTGATGATGGTAATGGCACCCGCCAACCTGTTTGGCCTGCTAATCGTGCTGCTGTTGAGCATGTTCATCACTGTCGCACCGGTGTACATGTTCCTGATGCCGTCACTCGATTCCGGCTTCGGCCTGCTGGCACTTATTTTTATTTACACCATGGTCTTCGGTTATCTCGGCGGCCGTTCCCCGATACTGAAAATGGGACCGCTTGCGATGTTTGTCATGATGGTCGACATCAACAACCAGCAGGTCTATTCATTCATCATGCTGGTCACGGCCGGCCTGGTTATGCTGCTGGGTATTACCATCGTGGTGCTTGTGCATCGACTACTGAGCCCCATGCATCCGGAGAAGATTTTGTTGCGCAGCGTGCACCGCTTTCTGAGCGGTAGTGCGCGTATTGTCGAGGACTTTCACATTCGACAACCACGTCAGCAACAGCATGCACGTAAACGCAGAAAACGTATTTTCGAAACAGCCATCCTACCGATCTCTGCCCAGCTGTTAAGTATCGAGAAGAATCTCGATTACGAGTTGTTCCCTGACAATACACCGGAAAAGGTCCGGCAGCTGGTAGACAGCCTGCAGGCTATACGGCTGCGCATGCAAACCCTGGAAACAACCTATACAACTGCTGCAAACGAGTCCCCCGAGCTGATGAAATCGCTGGAGTCAGTTGACGGCAAGTGGCGAGATTATGTTAGTGAGACGCTGCGGCACTGGTCGCGACCGGGACACAGGGAAAACCGGCTACGCCTGCAGGACTCGACAATCTCAATGTCGGAAGAAGTTGAACAGAAGCTCGACAAGCTGCAATCCGATACAGACCCTGGCAGCATCGACAAACAGGGGCTGCGTAATGTTTACGCAGTAGTCGGTAGTACCCAGAGCCTGCTGGATGCCATGCAGGAGCTGGGTGAAAACATGCAGCAGATTAACTGGCAGCAGTGGTCGGTTGCCCGTTTCTGACCTCTATCTCAGAAATAATCGAGAATCAAAATGTACACATGCAAGCAATAGACAACTTGTAGGAGCGGACCGCGTCCGCGATTCTTGTTTATCACTGGAATCGCGGACGCGGTCCGCTCCTACACTTTTTTTTCGGCAACGGCAGAACCCATACCCAAATACACAAACCTGTCGACCGGACATAAAAAAAGCGGCCATGCAGGCCGCTTTTTTGAACAACAATGCCTACCTTACTTGAAGGTATAGGCAACACCGATCAGGGCTGACAACTGTTCGTCCTCACTGACGATAGTACTGTCGGTGATTTCATCGCCGAATATTTCATAGCGCAAACCACCCATGAACATCCAGTGTGAATCCGGCTGCTGGTAGATTGCAAGGACACCCAGGCGATAGTTAATATCACTGTCCGCCGTATAAGGACTGGCGTTGGTAGCACGTGATCTCACACCATAGTAGTAGTCATTGTAATCATCGCTCTGCCAGACAACTGACGCTGCCGGTGAAATCAGCAGGGAATCATTGACTTTATATTTATAGAAGACCTGACCGACGGCCTGGGCACCATCGCTGTTGTCCGTCACGTCCTGGACAACGGAGAATTTGAAGCCGAGCTTCTCGGGCGCCCAGCTCACTTGCCCACCGACACCAAATGACTGGTCACGGTCACCGTTATTCTTGAGGATCCTGGCATCACCGTCCTCATAACTGTCACCCAGCGCCTGGCCAATGATAGCTAGTTCCAGTACGTCAGAATTCAGGAAGTCCCAGCCAATGGTGCCGCCACGGGCGAAGAAATGCTCACCCTCGTACAGCACGATCGGCACCGCTGATTTCTTGTCGCTACTTGAATAGCCTTTGTAGGGCTTGTCCTTGTAAAGCAATCCAAGACCCAGCGTAAGCGGTCGTTTGCCCTTGCCGACAGAGAATTCGTCAGCCATTAGCGACTGGCTGAGGAACAGTGCAGCCGCACTCAGTACCAAACCGTGTATCAGTTTCATCTTCTTCACTTTCTCCCAAAGGCTCATGGCCTTACGCAAGGCGTGTATTTTAGCGGGCAATTATATGCCTCGTCGCCTCAATTACAAGTTCGAGTACAGCAAGTAACAGCAGGTTATTTTTCACTCTCTTCCAGATCGGCTCTGCCAAACCAGCGCAGGCTCAGCTCTTCAAGCAGCCCCATACCCTCAACACGGGTCAGAAAGTTTTCTGTCCAGTTGATATACAGGGGGTCGTTACCGGCCAGTGCGATGCCAACCGGCTCATAGGTGAGCAGTGAAAACAGCGATATAAAACCGGCATCGGGGTGGCTCTTGAGGATCGAAAGACAAATGGGATAATCAGTCATCAGACCACCGATCTTATCGCTGTTAACCATGGTGACCGCCTTCTCATAATCATCCACGAGCGTCAAACTGGCCTTGGGTAACAGTGCCTTGGCAAAAGCCGCACTGGTAGAACCTTCCAGGGCCGCAAGGCGGGTACTGGATGTATTGAGGTCGGTTGCTTCCTCTGCCTTGGCGAGGGCATCTTTCTTGGTAATAATACACTTGCCCGAGGTCATGTAGGGTCCAACAAAGGCAACCCGCATATTACGTTCCGGGTTAATCGTGACATTGGAAATCACCACGTCGACATCACCCTTCTCAAGGGCAGGCAGTAATTCATCAAACGCCATGGTCTCGATTTTGAGCTTCACACCCATGCCACTGGCCATCAGCCTGGCCAGGTCAATATCAAATCCGACCACCTTGCCATCACGGGTCTCGCTCATGGATGGCATGTTCCC
>CAJQPV010000300.1 GCA_905480305.1 uncultured Gammaproteobacteria bacterium
ACAGACTTTGAGCATAAAAGCAGACAAATGGATTCGCCGCATGGCGGACCAGCACAAAATGATCGAGCCGTTCGAACCAGGCCAGGTGAGAAGTGGTAGCGATGGCGAGCGTCTTATCTCCTACGGTACCTCCAGCTATGGCTACGACGTGCGCTGCTCTGATGAATTCAAGGTCTTTACGAACATCAACTCCGCCACCGTAGACCCCAAGGGTTTCGATGAAGGCAGTTTCGTTGATGTGCAGGGCGACGTCTGCGTGATTCCGCCCAACTCGTTTGCGCTGGCGCGAACTGTGGAGTATTTCAGGATTCCCCGTAACGTATTGACCATCTGCCTTGGCAAGTCGACCTATGCCCGCTGCGGCATTATCGTCAATGTCACGCCGTTTGAACCGGAGTGGGAAGGGCACGTGACGCTGGAATTTTCCAACACCACACCCTTGCCGGCGAAGATTTACGCCAACGAGGGTGTCGCACAGGTGTTGTTCCTGGAATCTGACGAGGAGTGTGAGACGTCCTACAAGGACCGCGGCGGCAAGTACCAGGGGCAGAAGGGCGTTACCCTGCCGAAGACCTAGGGAAGCTCTGATTGTTTCAATGAAGTAATGTAGGGTGTGCCATGCGCACCGAAAAAAACATGCAAGCTGTTGATTCATGGTGCGCATGGTGCACCCTGCAGACTACGTCATTGCGAGCGTAGCGTGGCAATCTCATGGCTATGGAATCCGTCATTCCGGCGAAGGCCGGAATCCAGTTGTTTGAAAACTCTGGACCCCGGCATGCGCCGGGGTGACGATTACCAATGACCTGACTTGCAGGAGCGGACCGTGTCCGTGATTCCCTACTGTACTCGTAGCACTTCACTAAACTTTTCCAGGTCACTGGTGTACTCCGCATCATCCGTTTCACGTTGCCAGATACGCACCGGCAGGTAGTTGAGCGCCGGGGCACACCAGACGTAGGTAACCCGATCCTTGTTGTCGCGCAACTTGGTGATTTTCACTGTCTCGAAAGTGCCGGCCGGGACCTCCACGGTCTCGTGTCCGATGACCTTGAAGCGGTATTCCTTCAGGCGGCCGCCGTCTGCAACCTTGAAGGTTACGTCGTCCTTGTCCTGTCGCAGTGCCAGCATCATGCCGAGCTGTGATGCGAGCTTGTCAACAGTGCCGGTCGGGATTTCCATTTCCCAGAGGCTGCCCTCTACATGGTTTTTTACCCGGTTTTGTTTCCAGTCAAAGGAAAGATCTGCTTCACGCTCGCGGCTGCCACCGGTGCGCAGGTAGTGATAGGCGTCCGGGCGCAGACTGTTGGCAATGATGCTGCCGCGACTGCTTTCATGCAGGCGGTCTTTCAGCAACCAGGCGACCCAGCGAGTGGGCCAGCTGCGTGATTCGTACACGTAGCTGCCATCGTTAGCGCTGCGAAATTCAATGTTTGATGAGCCGATATGCAGGCTGCCCCGTTTCAGAATATAACTGGCCTCGAAAGCAGGCAGGTCGACAGCGAACAGTGCCGTGTGCGCCATGAGGCCTGCCAACAGCAGCAGGCCTGACAGCCATTTTTTCAGCATGGCGTTTCCGACTCCTGTGAAACTATCACTGGCCCGGTAAGTACCTTGCCATCCAGTGTTGCCTGACCGCTGCTGTCGAGTTGCAGCCGTTGCTCTGCAAACCAGCTTATTGCCAGCGGGTACAGGCGGTGCTCCTGTTCCAGTACCCGTGCCGCCAGTGTGGTGGCTGTATCGTCCGGTTGCACCGGTACCTGCGCCTGTAACACCACCGGACCGCCATCGACGGCCTCGGTAACAAAGTGGATGCTGGCGCCGTGTTGACTGCAGCCGGCTTGCAGTGCACGCCGGTGTGTATTCATACCCGGAAATGCCGGCAGTAATGATGGATGAATATTCAGCATTCGCCCCTGGTAGTGGTGTACAAATCCGGCAGTCAGTATGCGCATGAAGCCTGCCAGTACGACAAGCGCCGGCTGAAAGCGTTCAATGCAGGTGAGTAGTGCCTGGTCGAATGCCTGACGGTCCGGGAACTGCGTATGGTCGACGACTTCAACTGCTAGTCCGGCCTCGCGGGCGCGTTGCAGGCCCGCTGCTGCCGGCCGGTTGCTGATGACGGCGCGGATATCAACGGCCAGCCGTTGTTGCGCAACGGCATCAATAATCGATTGCAGGTTGCTGCCCCGGCCGGAAATCAGAATAACAACGGGGAGTGGGGAGGGTGCCGCGATCATAGGGTCTAGCCGGTGTAAACAACTCCGGGTTTGCCATCTGCCTGTTCGATATGGCCAATAACGCGAGCATCTTCACCCTGGCCCCTCAGGTGCTCTAGGGCAGCCGACACATCGGCTGTGGCCACGCAAACGACCATGCCGATACCGCAATTGAAGGTGCGGTACATCTCCGTGGTTTCGACATTGCCATTGTGCTGCAGCCATTTAAATATGGTGCTGGTCTGCCATGCGCCGGTATCGATGACGGCACGGGTGTTTTCCGGGAGCACCCGTGGCAGGTTTTCGGTCAGGCCACCCCCGGTGATATGGGCGAGTGCGTGCACCTTGATATGGCTGAACAGGGACAGCAGAGGTTTGACATAAATTCGTGTCGGGGCCAGCAGCCACTCCGCCAGTGGCCGGCCATCCAGGTCGTCATTCAGTTGGTAACCACTGACCTCGATAATCTTGCGTATCAGTGAATAACCGTTGGAGTGTGG
>CAJQPV010000301.1 GCA_905480305.1 uncultured Gammaproteobacteria bacterium
TTTTCCCAGTCATGCTGTTCCTCCGTATATCGCATCATTTTCCTGACCCAGGGCAAGAGCAGGTAAGCTGGAAAAGCAAGAAAGAATGTCAGCATAAAGTAGTCGGCATAGCCAAACGCCGTGGCTCCGTAACCGCCGGCCCAGCCGGATACCGAGCGGCTCAGGGCAAAAATGGATGACAGCAAGGCGTATTCTGTGGCCGAGTGGCGTTTGTCGACGATCGACATCAGGAAGGCCAGGAAGGCGGCGGTACCCAGTCCGCCGCAGAACGATTCCAGTGCGCTGGCGCTGTACATCATTGCCTGAAAATGCAGTGCCACCGGTGCACCCGCTTCTGCGGCCGGTATCACGGCCGCTACCCAGGCGTAGCCGAGATTGGAAGCGGCCTGTAGCAACCCCAGTATCCAGAGTCCCCTGAAGATCCCCATGCGGTCGGTAAACCAGCCACCGGTTATACCGCCGGCAATGGATAACGCCAGGCCTATGTTGACGGAGACCAGTCCGATTTGGGTAGCGCTGAAACCGCTGTCTACCCAGAACGGCTTAATCATGAAACCCATGGCGGTGTCGCCCAGCTTGAAAATCAGGATGAACAGTATGACGGGCACGATATAGGGGCGTTGCATCATTTCCATTAATGCGCCAAACATGGGTCCTTCAGTGAGGGGCATCTTGTCATGTTGATTACTGCTGGATGAGCGCGAGCTGTAAAACATGCTGAAGGCGAACAGCAGCAGTGCCAGCAGCGCTGTATAGACCCAGAAATACTCAATATCGGCAGACCATTGAGTGGTACGGTTGATTAGCCAGACGGTACCCAGTAAAAAAGCAATGACACCGGCGAGTGCAACCGGATGTGTCAGCAGTTCGCGCCATTCCTGTCGCAATGACTGGCTACCAGCTGGCTTTATAACGCGCTCCCGTGGTGCATTCAGGCAGGCGATACCAGCGAGCAGCAGAATGGCGGCGCCGGCAGTATAGGTGCCGCTCCAGCCCAGCCAGTCTGTCAGTATCAGGATGAAGCCGGAGGCCAGCATGCCGACACGATAAAAGGCGATGCGGATACCATTGGCCAGCCCCAGTTCGTGCTTTTTGAGCATCTCGATGGTAAAGCCGTCGATGGCGATATCGTTGGTTGCAGACAGCACCGTAAAAGCGCCGATGGCCACCCATACCCAGGGACCGAAGTCCGAATGGATGGCAAACGCCAGCATGACACAGGCCATCAGCAGGTCAGCGCCGAACATCCAGCGACGATGGTGACGAAAGTGATCAATTGCCGGGGCCCACAGGAATTTCAGGGTCCAGGCCAGCCCCAGCAGACTCAGAAAACCGATTTCACGCAAGTCCACTCCCTGTTGGCGGAAGTGCACAGGAAAAACGTCGTAGAAAACACCCAGCGGAAAACCTTCGGCAAAGTACAGGATGCCTATCCAGAACATTTTTGACCGGAGCAGTGTCCGGGGTTTTTCAGCGGATGTTTGCAATGCAACAGTTTGGTTTTGTTATGCCTGGGCGGGTGATGCGGAAAAGTCAGCCGGCCGCTGATCACGGCGCCGGGGCTGATTGATCCACTAGGCAGGTTGCGCTGTGTTACTGGGTGTAGAAGTCCTGGCTGAATTCGACCTGAACGCTTTCCTGGCTGCCCTGCGGACGTGCCTGCACCTTGAATTTCAGGGTTTCTTCGTTAGCGACGCCGAATTCACCGATATAGTAGATGGCGTTGCCGTCGCGTATCTCCCGCGTATTAATTGCACGCGCCTGTCCGGCAAGATTGCGGGCGCTGACTTCAACCTGTGCGTGAACCGGCTGACCGGGGCTGCCAAGGATGTTTTTCAGTACGGTGATGTTAATCATGCCGCGGTTTCGGCTACGGGTGATGCGATACTGGCGAGCAACTTCCGGGGGCAGTACATCGGTCGCCAGTGCATTGTAGTGAATCACGTACTGACCAAATGTTTTTGAGTTCTCGGCGCTGGCGGTCAGCGGAAGTAACAGCAGTAGTCCTGCCAGCAGTGAAGTGAAATGGTTTACCGGTCGCATTTGTCTCTCCCCAGAATGTTTTCCAAGATAGGTAGCTTGATTATAGAACATTAAAGTGATTAGCCCAGTAATGGTAACACCAGCATTTTCAGCACCTGTAGCCCGATCAGTGCAACCAGCGGTGACAGATCGATGCCCGAGATTGGCGGGATGAGTCGTTGCACCGGTGCCAGTACCGGTCGTGTGATGCTGTGGAGCAATGCGTTGACAGGGTTGTAGGTGCCCGGATTGACCCAGCTGATGATGACCTGGATGACAATGGCGAAAATAAAAACGTTGAAGGCGAGTACCACCAGTTCACCGATAGCGGCCAGCAGCAGGTAAATAAAAGGCACGCTCACGCCACGCAGCATTACGATTATTGTCAGTGACAACAGCTGTAACAGTAGCATCAACAGCAGGGCAGCGGTGTCGTACTGCCTGATGCTGGGAATCACCTTGCGCATCGGGATCAGCAGCGGGTTGGTGACACGTACCAGAAACTGGCTGACCGGGTTGTAGAAATCAGCGCGTACGGCACCCAGAACAAAACGCAGCATGACGACCATGATGTACAGGCTGAACAGGGTGGTAATCAGGAATTCAAGCGGGTTGGTAAGATAATCACTACTCATGAATTGCTGCCAAATTCTGTTGCAAGTTCGCGTGAACGTTTCGCCGCTGCCAGTAATGCCTTGCTAACCAGGGTTTCCAGTGCACCTTCCTGGAAAGTGCGTATTGCGTGTTCGGTTGTACCACCTGGTGAGGTGACCTGGTGGCGCAGGGTGGCAGCGTCCTCGTTGCTCTCCAGGGCCATTTTTGCTGCACCAAAGGCGGTCTGCAAAGCCAGCAGCCGGGCGGTCTCTTGCGGCAGGCCAAGCTCCACTCCGGCGGCCTGTAACGCTTCCATGAACAGAAAGAAATAGGCAGGGCCGCTGCCGGAAAGGGCGGTGACAGCGTCCATTTGAGCTTCATCCTCGACCCAGATGGCGACACCGACTGCACGCAGTATCGATTCTGCAATGCTGCGTTGTTCTTCGCTGACATGTTCATTTGCATACAGCGCTGTGGCGCCGCTCTGTACCATGGCGGGTGTATTCGGCATGGTGCGCACAATTGCGGTTGATTTTCCCAGCCAGTTGCCAAGTGCCCCGGCGGGGATACCGGCGGCGATGGAGATCACCAGTGGTTGCTGCCTGGCTACGAGGCTGGCCAGTTCCACAGCGACGGATTTCATCACCTGGGGTTTGACTGCCAGAACGATAATATCAGTCTGGTCGGCAGCGTCGCAGTTGTCGGTGCCGGTGGAAATCGGGAACTGCTGTGAAAGTTGCTGCAGTCGCTCGGGACTGTTGTCAGCAACCCGGATACGGGCCGGATCCCAGCCATCTGCGATCAGGCCGCCGATCAGACTGGCGGCCATATTGCCGCCGCCGATAAAAGTCAGGGTAGTGTTATTCATGATTTTGACGATACAGGATGAAACACGTATGCCACAAGCAAGTGTTTAAAACTTTGCCGAGCGTTCCGATAGATTTTTGCGAGCAATAGCCGGTTGCCGGAACGGCTTGTTTAGGTGGCTGATTTCTCGAGGAAATTATTCAGGGGTGGCTTGCTAAATCAGCGTAATGCGGCATACTGCTGCAGAAATGCTGAATCGGTGCCGGGGGGGTAGACCGGGTTCAATGCAAATCGCCTGCTATCCGGCAACACAAGTAACCGATATCAAAACGGTTTTTAAGTATTCATAATCACAGTCGATAGTCTGTGGAGAGTACTACATATACACAGGGAGTTGGGATGGATATAGCGGAGTTACTTACCTTCAGTGTCAAGAATGGCGCATCGGATCTGCACCTCTCTGCAGGACTGCCGCCGATGATTCGTGTTGACGGTGATATGCGCAAGGTGAATGTCCCGGCGCTGGATCATAAAACCGTGCACGGTCTTGTCTACGACATCATGAACGACAAGCAGCGCAAGGATTACGAGGAATTTCTCGAGACTGACTTTTCATTCGAGATTCCGGACCTCGCCCGGTTTCGTGTTAATGCGTTTAACCAGAATCGTGGTGCGGGCGCCGTGTTTCGTACCATTCCATCGGAGATTCTCGGGCTTGATGACCTGGGAACACCGGCATCGTTCAAGGAAATTGCCGATACACCGCGTGGCCTGGTGCTGGTGACCGGCCCGACCGGTTCCGGTAAGTCCACCACGCTGGCAGCGATGATTGATTACATCAACGCCAAGGCCTATTCGCATATCCTGACCATCGAGGACCCGATCGAATTTGTACACGAAGCCAAGAAGTGCCTGATTAACCAGCGTGAGGTTCACAAGGATACGCTCGGTTTTAACGAGGCATTGCGCTCGGCCTTGCGTGAAGATCCGGATATCATCCTGGTGGGTGAAATGCGTGACCTGGAAACCATCCGGCTGGCACTGACTGCAGCAGAAACCGGGCACCTCGTGTTCGGCACCCTGCACACCACCTCGGCGGCCAAGACCATTGACCGTGTTATCGACGTATTCCCGGCCGCAGAAAAAACCATGGTGCGCTCCATGTTGTCAGAGTCACTGCGCGCAGTTATCGCGCAGACATTGCTGAAAAAGGTTGGCGGCGGACGAATAGCTGCCTGGGAAATCATGATCGGCACGCCGGCGATTCGCAACCTGATTCGCGAGGACAAGGTCGCGCAGATGTATTCTGCTATTCAGACAGGTAACTCGGTGGGTATGACCACACTGGATCAGTATCTTCTCGACCTGGTATCCAAGGGTCTGATTACCAAGCAGGATGCGCGTATGAAGGCAGTCAACAAGGACAGCTTCCGCTAGGCGGCTGATTTCGGAGAACGGCTATGGAATTATCTTTACTGTTGAAAATGATGCATGAAAAGCGCGCGTCGGATCTGTTCCTGACAGCAGGCGTGCCACCAACCATGAAAGTGGACGGCCGCACCGCTCCGGTTTCCAATGAGGCGCTGACCCCGGACACTGCCATGGAGATCGTCACCAGCATGATGACGCCGGCACAACGTGACGAGTTTGAAGCGACACATGAATGTAACTTCGCGGTTAACGAGGAAGGGGTAGGCCGGTTTCGTGCCAGCGCCTTTATCCAGCGTGACCAGGCTGGTGCGGTATTGCGTCGTATTGATGCGGTTATTCCGACGATTGAAGAGCTGAATCTGCCGCCGATCCTGAAGAATCTGGCAATGACAAAGCGTGGCCTGATCGTGTTTATCGGTGCAACCGGTACCGGTAAGTCAACCTCGCTGGCATCCATGATCGATTACCGTAACGAAACCGGTACCGGTCACATCATTACCATTGAGGATCCGATTGAATATGTGCATCCGCACAAGGGTTGCATCGTTACCCAGCGGGAAGTGGGTATTGATACCGAGTCCTACGAGACCGCGCTGAAAAACACCCTGCGACAGGCGCCGGATGTTATCTTGATTGGCGAGGTACGTGACCGTCGGACCATGGACCATGCCATCGCTTTTGCTGAAACCGGTCACCTGTGCCTATGCACATTGCACGCCAACAATGCTAATCAGGCGATGGATCGTATTATCAACTTCTTTCCGGAAGAACGCCGGCCACAGCTGTTTATGGATCTGTCCATGAACCTGAAGGCATTCCTCGCACAGCAGCTGATTCCGCGTGCGGATGGCAACGGGCGGCGGGTGTGTGTCGAGATCCTGCTGGGTACCCCGCTGGTACATGATGTTATTCGCAAGGGTGAGATACACAAGCTCAAGGAACTCATGAAACAGTCAGGTCAGCAGGGCATGATCACCTTTGACCAGGCACTGTTCGAGTTGTTCAAGGCCGGTGAAATCAGCCAGGAAGATGCACTGCACTTTGCCGATTCCGCCAACGAGGTACGCCTGATGATCAAGCTCGACAAGAGCGATATCAACCAGTTTGCTGCTGCCATGGAGGATGTATTTCTGGAAGAGCAGGATTAGAAACTGCGAATATCAGCGGCTTCTAGTCCCAGTTGACGGCCTGCGCATCAAACACCGGGCCGTCAACACAGACACGTTTCATCGCGGGCCCCGCAGGGGTGTTGATCTCAACGGTACAACCGGCACAGCCGCCCACGGCGCAGGCCATGAATTCTTCCAGTGACACCTGGCACGGCAAATCGTATTCGCGGGCCAGTGCGGCCGTTGCGGCCAGCATGGGATGCGGTCCGCAGGCAAACACACTCACCTCATTGCGCTGCTCTGCAGATAATGCATCCAGCCAGTGTCGTGCCAGGCCGGTGATATAGCCTTCATAACAGCCGGGGTAACCTTGCAGGCTGGCAAGCCGGCTTGGCACATCCCAGTCTTCCAGTAATGGCATGCCGGCTATCACTGCATCCGGCATCCCCGGCAGCAGAAAACGCGACGGCCGTGCCGTGAACGG
>CAJQPV010000302.1 GCA_905480305.1 uncultured Gammaproteobacteria bacterium
CCGCCAAAGAAAAGTATCCAAAAGAAAGGCGGCCCGATGGCTTGCCCGCTAACGCGGGTACCCTGCGCTTCTCGCAAAAACCGGCGTTCGCCCAACTCGCGATCTCGCTGATGCTCGATTACGCTCAAACAGGGGGCTCACTTACCCCGGTTTTTACTGCGATGCTCGGCTGCGCCAAAGGGTTGGTTAAAACCACCCCGGTCCCGTTGCACTCACCGAGTACCGCAGCCCATCCGGGATCAGGCGCGCGCCCTGTTTGAGGCAAGTTTTATGAGGCAGGCTTGCCGGCCTCATAAAACTCCGAGTTGCGCGCGGCCCCGGATTGGCGAGGAACGCAGGGCACCGGCGCCAGCCGGTGAGTGCGTCGGGTTCCCTTCTCTTTGGGTACTTTCTCTTGGGTAAGCAAGAGAAAGTACCTCGCCCATCAGGGCGAAACCCGAGGTTAAAAAGTACGGACCCAATACAAGGGTTGCGTGCTATCTCGGCAAATCAGAACAACCCATCAAAAATTCATCCACCGCCCGGGCACACTGCCGCCCCTCGCGAATCGCCCATACCACCAGCGACTGGCCCCTGCGCATGTCTCCGGCAGAGAACACCTTGTCGATTGAAGTCTGGTATTGCTCGGTATCGGCCTGTACATTGCCGCGTGGATCCAGGCTTACCCCCAGTTCCTCTAGCATGCCTGCATGCACCGGGTGAACAAATCCCATCGCCAGCAGCACCAGGTCAGCCTTGAGTTGAAATTCGCTGCCCTCGATTTCGGTCATTTTCCACTGCCCGTTGTCATCCTGCTTCCAGTCCAGCCGGACGCAGTTGATGGCGGTTACCTTGCCATCTTCACCATCGATGGACCTGGTGGCAACCGACCAGTCACGGACGGCACCTTCATCCTGTGAACTTGAGGTACGCATCTTGTTGGGCCAGTCCGGCCATGTCAGTCCCTTGTTTTCCTTTTCCGGGGGCTGCGGGAGAATTTCCAGTTGTGTCACCGACAGGGCGTCCTGGCGGAAGGAAGTGCCAATACAGTCGGAGCCGGTATCGCCGCCACCAATGACGATGACATGCTTGCCCCTGGCTGACAGTGATATGGCCGGATCAATGGTTTCACCCTCGTTGCGCTTGTTCTGTTGCGGCAGAAAGGTCATGGCAAAATGTACGCCATCCAGTTCTCTGCCGGGTACTTCCAGGTCGCGTGAATGCTCTGAACCGCCAGTGAGAACCACTGCATCGAATGTGTCGAGCAGTTCTTTGGCGGGCGTGGTTTCACCAATGTGGGTGTCTGTGTGGAACGTTACACCTTCAGCCTGCAGCTGCGCGACGCGCCGGTCGATAATTTTCTTTTCCATCTTGAAGTCGGGGATGCCGTAACGCATCAGCCCGCCGATACGATCATTTTTCTCAAACAGGTCGACTTCATGCCCGGCGCGCGCAAGTTGCTGTGCGGCAGCCATGCCGGCAGGGCCGGAACCGACAATGGCAACCCGCTTGCCGGTCTTGTGAGCGGCAATCTGTGGTTGTATCCAGCCTTCCTCCCAACCCTTGTCGACAATGGCGCACTCTATGGTTTTGATGGTGACCGGGTTGTCGTCGATATTCAGTGTGCAGGCGGCTTCGCAGGGTGCCGGGCAAATACGTCCGGTAAATTCAGGAAAGTTGTTGGTTGAGTGCAGCACAGTGAGTGCTTCCTGCCAGTTGCCCTGGTAAACCAGATCGTTCCAGTCGGGAATGATATTGTTGACCGGGCAGCCCTGGTGACAGAAGGGGATACCGCAATCCATGCAACGCGCACCCTGCTGGCTGATTTCATTCTCTTTCAGCGGGATAACAAATTCCTTGTAGTGCTGAACACGGTCGGCTGCCGGCGCATAGCTGCGATCGAGTCGTTCGTACTCCAGAAAGCCTGTGGGTTTACCCATGAGCTAGTGTCCTCCCTGGGCTGCTTGCCCGGTGGCAGCCTGTGCTGCCTGCATTTCCTGCAGTGCGCGGCGGTAGTCAACCGGCATGACTTTTACAAACTTCGGCAAGTAATCTCTCCAGTTATCCAGTATCTGCCGGCCACGGGCGCTGCCGGTATAGTGTGTATGCCTTTCAATCAGCAGTCGCAGGCGCAATGCATCATTGCGTGACATGTCGTGACTGATATCGACGAGACCGTGCGTCTCAAGGTCGCCGCCCTGGTGTTCCATTTTTTCCAGCGCGTCGTCTTCAGCAAGGACCGGTTCAAGATCGACCATGGCCAGATTACAGCGCTGTTCGAAATCTCCCTGTTGGTCGAGTACGTAGGCGATACCACCACTCATGCCGGCTGCAAAGTTGCGGCCGGACTCACCCAGTACCACCACGACACCACCGGTCATGTATTCACAGCCGTGATCACCGACACCTTCGACAACGGCGGTTGCGCCCGAGTTGCGCACGGCAAAGCGTTCACCGGCAACGCCACGGAAGTAGCACTCACCGCTGATGGCGCCGTAGAGTACGGTGTTGCCGACAATAATGTTTTCCTCTGCCTTGATCGGTGTCTCTGCCGGCGGGTAGACCACCAGGCGTCCGCCACAGAGTCCCTTGCCGACATAGTCATTGCCTTCGCCGATCAGCTCAATACTGATGCCGTGAGATACAAAGGCACCAAAACTCTGGCCGGCGGTGCCGCGCAGGGTGATGCTGATGGTGTCTTCAGGCAGGCCGACGTGTCCGTAGCGTTTTGCTACTTCACCGGACAGCATGGCGCCAACCGTGCGGTTGGTGTTGCGCACCGGCAAGTCTATTTTTACAGCCTTTTTGTTGTCCAGTGCCTCGCGTGACAATGCGATTAGCTGGTTGTCGAGTGCATTCTCGAGGCCATGTTCCTGTTTTTCGGTATGATAAATGCCGACCCCGGGTCCCGCTTCCGGTTTGTGCAGCACCCGCGAGAAATCCAGTCCCTGCGCCTTCCAGTGATTGATTGCCTTGCGCATGTTCAGGTGCTGTGACTGGCCGACCATGTCATCGAACCTGCGAAAACCCAGTTCAGCCATGAGCTCGCGGATTTCTTCAGCGACGAAGAAAAAGTAGTTCACCACATGTTCCGGCTTGCCGGTAAAGCGCTTGCGCAGTTCAGGGTCCTGGGTGGCAACACCAACCGGGCAGGTGTTGAGGTGACACTTGCGCATCATGATGCAGCCTTCAACGATCAGTGGTGCGGTGGCAAAGCCGAATTCATCGGCGCCCAGCAGTGCCCCTACCACGACATCGCGACCGGTGCGCAGGCCGCCGTCGACCTGAACGGCTATGCGGCTGCGCAGGTTGTTCATCACCAGCGTCTGGTGGGTTTCAGCCAGACCGATTTCCCAGGGAGAGCCGGCATGCTTGATAGACGTCAGCGGGCTGGCGCCGGTACCACCGTCAAAACCCGAAATGGTGACATGATCGGCGTGTGCCTTGGAGACGCCGGCGGCAACAGTGCCAACACCGACTTCAGCGACCAGCTTGACGCTGATATCGGCCTGCGGATTGACGTTTTTGAGATCATGGATTAGCTGCGCCAGGTCTTCAATGGAGTAAATATCGTGATACGGCGGTGGCGAAATCAGTCCGACCCCGGCAGTTGAATGCCGTACCTTGGCAATGGTGGCGTCGACCTTGTGACCAGGTAGCTGTCCGCCTTCACCGGGCTTGGCGCCCTGCGCCATCTTGATCTGGATAACGTCCGAGTTGACCAGGTACTCGGTGGTTACCCCAAAGCGGCCGGAAGCGACCTGCTTGATGGCGGAGCGTTTTGAGTCGCCGTTCTCCATGGTTTTGAAACGTTCCGCTAATTCACCACCTTCGCCGGTGTTGGACTTGCCGCCGATGCGGTTCATGGCAACTGCCAGCGTGCTGTGCGCCTCGTAGGAGATGGAGCCAAATGACATTGCGCCGGTAGAAAACCGCTTCACGATTTCACTGGCCGGTTCGACTTCATCCAGCGGCACCGGGTCATTGCTGCAGTTGAATTCAAACAGGCCGCGCAGGTTCAGCAAGTACTTGTTCTGTTCGTTGACCAGCTTTGCAAATTCCCGAAAGGTGGTGGCATCGTTGGCGCGGGTGGCATGTTGCAGCCTGGCGATGCTGTCGGGTGTCCACATGTGTTGTTCGCCACGCAGGCGGAAGGCATAGTCGCCACCGACATCCAGGCTGTTCTGGTAGATAGGTGCATTGCCGTAGGCATCACGGTGCCAGCGTACGGTTTCCTCGGCAACCTGCTGCAGGCCGATACCTTCAATGGTAGTGGTGGTGCCGGTGAACCAGCTGTCGACGAATTCTGTACTGAGGCCGACGGCATCGAATATCTGTGCGCCACAGTAGGACTGGTAGGTAGAAATGCCCATCTTTGACATTACCTTGAGCAGGCCTTTACCGACCGCCTTGATGTAGCGTTTCTGAACTTCGTCCGAGTCCAGTTGTTCCGGCAGATTTCCGCGCATTGATTCCAGTGTCTCAAAGGCGAGATAGGGGTTGATGGCCTCGGCGCCATAACCGGCCAGCGTGGCAAACTGGTGTACTTCGCGTGCTGCGCCGGTTTCCACGACCAGCCCGGCTTCGGTCCTCAGCCCCTGGCGAACCAGATGGTGATGAACGGCGGAGGTTGCCAGCAATGCAGGAATTGCAATGTGGTCGATATCCATGCTGCGGTCTGACAGTATAAGGATATTGTAGCCTTCGCGGACCGCCTGTTCAGCCTGTTCACAGGCGGCGGACAGTGCTGCTTGCATACCGTCAGCCCCGTTGGTGGCCGGATAGCAGATATCGAGTGTTCTGGTTCTGAAGGCACCGTCGGTGTGGTCCTTGATATGGCGGATGCGTTCGATGTCGGTGTTGCTCAGGACCGGCTGACTTACTTCAAGGCGCATGTGATCACCGGCAGATTCATGACCGAGCAGGTTGGGACGCGGACCGATCAGGGAAACCAGTGACATCACCAGTTCTTCACGAATCGGGTCAATCGGCGGATTGGTTACCTGTGCAAAGTTTTGCTTGAAGTAATTCGACAGTGGCTTCGACTTGTTGGATAGCACTGCAATCGGATTGTCTGCTCCCATCGAACCGATCGCTTCCTGGCCGGTGGCGGCCATCGGGGTCATCAGGAACTTGGTGTCTTCCTGGGTGTAACCGAAAGCCTGCTGGCGGTCGAGCAGGGTTGCATGGTCCGGCACCATCGGGCCGATTTCACCCGGCAGGTTTTTCAGCCGGATCTGGGTTTTCTTCAGCCATTCCGTGTAAGGGTGACGGCTGGCAAGTTCATTCTTGAGTTCCTGGTCATCAATGATGCGGCCCTGTTCCATGTCGATCAGGAACATCTTGCCGGGCTGCAGGCGCCATTTCTTGACGATGCGCTCCTCGGCAATGTCGAGTACACCCATTTCAGAGGCCATCACTACCAGGTCATCGTTGGTGATCAGGTAACGTGCCGGACGCAGGCCGTTGCGGTCCAGCGTCGCACCGATCTGGCGGCCGTC
>CAJQPV010000303.1 GCA_905480305.1 uncultured Gammaproteobacteria bacterium
ATATCCAGTACCACGGCGGCGCGCTCATTGGCAAACGGGTACCAGCCAGGTGCCAGCACCAGCAACAACAGCAGCACCTGCCAGGGAAACCGGGAATGCAATATTTTATGCATGGTCTCTTTACACTAGCACAAGCCAGCGCCATGACCATATAAACAGTGCCGTATGCCTGCCTGCCAGTTGACGGGACATCGTCTACACTTGAAATGAAGACCGGGTTTTAACGGAGGGTAAGGATGTTTTACCGGCGTGCGCCGTACTGGCTTTTTTTACTGCTGCCAATGCTGACATCTGCGGCACTCGGGGACGAGTATGCGCAAGCCCGCCAGCGCCTGGTTGAAGATATCCAGCAGGACGTGCGCGACACCAGCCTGTACCTCGACAAGGTAGCCCTGGATCCGCGCGTCATGACTGCAATTGCCACGGTACCCAGGCACGAGTTTGTCCCCGCTGCGCAGCGCCATCGTGCCTATGCCAACCGGCCATTACCTATCGGTCACGGGCAAACGATTTCCCAGCCCTATATCGTTGCCTTGATGAGTGACCTGATCAAGCCACGTGCCGGCGACCGGGTACTGGAAATTGGTACCGGCTCCGGCTACCAGGCCGCCATACTGGCCGAACTCACCGATGCGGTCTACAGCATCGAGATCATCGAGGCGCTCGGTAAACAGGCAGCCGAACGACTCCCCGGCCTTGGCTTTGACAATATAACGTTGCGTATCGGTGACGGCTATTACGGCTGGAAAGAACACGCCCCCTTTGATGCCATCGTGGTCACGGCTGCGGCCAGCCACGTGCCTCCGCCGCTGGTTGCACAACTCAAACCAGGAGGTCGCATGGTGATCCCGGTCGGCAGCCGCTTTCTCACCCAGCAACTGGTGCTGATCGAAAAACAGGCAGACGGACAACTCATCACGCGACAGATTTTACCCGTCAAGTTCGTGCCGCTCACCGGGGAACACAATTAAGCCACAACGGTTACCCTGGCTGTCCATCGCGCTGGTGTCGGCGACAGCGCTGGCCTACGAAGTGCTGCTGATGCGGCTGTTCTCAATCATTCAGTGGCATCACTTCGCCTACATGATGATCAGCCTGGCGCTGCTGGGTTACGGTATCAGTGGCGCCTTTCTGACGCTACTGCAACGCCCCCTGCTGCAACGCTTCGCCAGCAGTTACATCATTAATCTCGCACTGTTCGGCGTCACGGCAAGCGGCTGCTTCCTGCTCGCACAACAGATTCCTTTCAACGCCGAGGAGTTGCTCTGGGACGCACGGCAAATCGTCTGGCTGTCGTGTACCTACCTGTTACTCACAGTGCCTTTCTTCTTTGCTGCCAACGCAATCGGCCTGGCACTGATTTACTATCGCACCCGGCTGTCACGTATCTATGCCGCCGACCTGCTGGGTGCCGGTCTGGGGAGCCTCGGCATTCTGGCGCTGTTGTTTGCTGTCCTGCCGCTGCAGGCGCTGACGCTGCTCGGCTTGCTCGGTATCGGTGCCGCGCTGCTGGCAGCCTGGGAATTACAGCAAAAACCGGCCATCATCTGGCTACTGCCGCTCGCGCTTGGGCTACTGCTGCTAGCCGACAACTGGAGCACGCTGGAGATGTCACCCTACAAGGGCCTGGAGCAAACCTTGTTGATCAGTGACAGCCGCATTATTGCGCAACATTCCAGCCCGCTGGGGCTGCTCAGTGTCGTGGAGAGTCCGACCATCCCGTTGCGGCATGCCCCCGGCCTCAGCCTCAATGCCAGCACAGAGCCGCCCGCACAACTGGGGGTATTCACCGACGGGGATGGTGTGTCCGTTATCAGCCACTACGATGGTGACAGGCAAACACTCGCACATCTCGACCAACTGACTTCAGCACTGCCTTATCACCTGCTGCCGGTCAGGCGGGCACTTGTGCTTGGTGCCGGTGGCGGCGCTGATGTGTTGCAGGCCCGCTACCATGACACCGCGGTCATCGATGCCGTGGAACTGAACCCGCAGTTCGCCCGCCTCGTGAGCACGGATTACGCAGACTTCGCCGGTCATATCTACCAGGCGCCGGGGGTGACCCTGCACGTCGCAGAGGCACGCAGCTTTGCCAGCAGCAGCGCGGGTGACTATGACCTGATCCAGGTCTCGTTACTGGATTCCTTCAGCGCCTCTGCCTCGGGGCAATATGCATTGAGCGAAAATCACCTGTACACCATCGAGGCACTGGCAGAATTCATGCCGCAACTTGCACCCGGCGGTTTCCTCTCGATTACACGCTGGATAAAATTGCCGCCGCGCGACACCCTCAAGCTGTTCGCAACGGCGATCGCCGCCTTGCGTACCAGCGGCGTGACTGCACCGGGACAGCAACTCATCCTGATTCGTGGCTGGCAAACCAGCACCCTGTTGATCAAAAACAGCCGTGTCAGTGCAGAGGAAATTGACCAGCTGCGAAAATTCTGCGCCGCCCGGTCATTTGATGTGGCTTATTACCCGGGCATGACGCGCGATGAGAGTAACCGTGTCAATCGCCTGCGGGAGGCATGGTTTCATGATGCCGCCAGGGCATTGCTCGGCGATGACCCCGAAGGGTTCCTGCATGACTACAAATTCAACCTGTACCCGGCCAGTGATGAACAACCGTATTTTTTTCACTTCTTTAAATGGCAGACTTTGCCGGAAATTCTGCAGCTGCACGCACGCGGGGGTGCCCCACTGGCCAATACCGGTTACCTGGTACTGGTTGCCACACTGGCACAGGCCATCATTGCCAGCCTGCTGCTGGTGCTGCTGCCGATCTGGATTTACCAGCGACGCAGCAGGACCAAACCGCAATCCATATCTCGATCCATACCTCGATCCAGAGTCGTTGGCTACTTTTTGCTTCTCGGGCTGGCCTTCCTGTTCATCGAAATCGCCTTCATCCAGAAATTGCTGCTGTTTCTGCACCATCCACTGTATGCCATCGCAGTGGTACTGAGCAGCTTTCTGGTGTTCTCGGGACTGGGCAGTGCCTGGCTGGGGCACCTGCAGGCGAGTGGCACAGCAGGCGACGGGCGCCGCCTGCTGTCCCGGGCCGTTATCGCCATTGTGGTACTTGGCACGCTGTACCTGCTGGCGCTTGGCAACCTGACAGGGCAACTGACGACACTGCCCGATAGCGCCCGTATCCTGATCAGCATCATCCTGATTGCCCCGTTGGCATTCTGCATGGGCATACCGTTCCCGTTGGGTCTTTCGCAACTGGCCGAACATGCACCCGGTCTCATTCCATGGGCATGGGCGATCAACGGTTGTGCCTCGGTGATCAGTGCCGTACTGGCGACACTGCTGGCTATTCAGCTGGGATTCTCCACGGTTATTGCCCTGGCGCTGGTGTTGTATGCACTGGCCCTGTGGGTGTTCCCCGCACCCTGCAAATCCTGAACGGCAGTGCGATTAATTTTACGTCTGCAAGATGCTCCTGCAGAATTGATCACCTCAAGCGGCACACGCTGTCTGGTTCTGTGTGTTGATGCCGGGTATCACTGAGATCAGCATAGATCTATCTATATTGGGTACAACCCGCCCTGACTTCCAAACATTGAATCGAAGACACCGAAGCTCCTTTTTTGGTCGGCTCCCGTCTTTTTTGTTTGTGCTTTTCCAGAACCAGAGCGTTACTCCGTTTCCGGCCATGACAGGTCACTATCAGAGCACCCGAGCATGGTAACTTAAGCCTTGCAGCAGCATTCCAGTGCAGCTTGCGCTCTAATCGCACAGAGGCTGGTACGCTACAATGCTGTTCTGGCCTGCCGGGTACGAAACAGAGGTTTTTTTAACCTGATGCTCGCACAAGTCCTGCAAGACGCGGAAGTGGTGCCTTTATCCATTAACCGAAGGATGTCGTAATGACTAAACGCATGCTGCTTGTCCTGTTAGCACTGGGCCTGGTGCTTGGTGCCATGTTCGGATGGAAATTCTACCAGGCACAAAAAATGGCAATACTGGCCTCCATGCCCCCGCCACCCGTCACCGTGGCTGCGGCCGACGTACAGAGCGAGACCTGGCAGCCCTACCTGGAGGCAGTGGGTTCGCTGGTGGCCGTCCATGGCATTCTGGTAACCACCGAGGTGGCCGGAAATGTCAGTGCGATCCACTTCAAGTCCGGACAGCAGGTAGAAGCCGGTACACTGTTGCTGGAAATCGAAGACAGTGTCGGGCAGGCCGAGCTGGAGGGACTTATCGCCGAACGGCGACTGGCAGACCTGCAACACAAGCGGCGTAAGGGCCTGCTGGAATCCAAGACCATTTCGCATTCAGATGTCGACGAGGCCCGGCTGCGGCTGGAAAATGCCAGCGCACAGCTGGCCGCCAAACAGGCCATTATTGCGAAAAAGCGCATCACCGCACCCTTCAGCGGCTGGTTAGGCATCCGTCAGGTGGATCTTGGCGAATACCTCCAACC
>CAJQPV010000304.1 GCA_905480305.1 uncultured Gammaproteobacteria bacterium
GCTTTACTGGAATCACGCGGCTTTACCGAAGAAGATTTCGCCCGCTCGCATCCCGGCGGCACTCTCGGACGCCGCTTGCTGCTGCTGATTGACGACCTGATGCACACCGGTGATGCCATCCCCCGCGTCGAACTGACAACACCGCTGAGTGATGCCCTGCTGGAAATGACCCGCAAGGGTTTGGGCATGACCGCTATCATCGACACCCGGGGGGAACTGGCAGGCATTTTTACCGATGGCGACCTGCGCCGCACCATTGACAACAAGGTCGATCTGAACGAGGCACTCATCAGCGAGGTCATGACAGCTGATTGCAAGACCATACACCCTGGCATGCTGGCTGCCGAAGCGTTGCAAATCATGGACAGCACCAAGATCAATGCCCTGCCGGTCGTCAACGAGAATAATGAACTGGTCGGCGCACTCAACATGCATGACTTGCTGCGCGCCGGCGTGGTATAAAAAAACGGACCCTCCTTATGAAAGACATCCTCGAAAAAGCCGCAAATATTCGTCTCTTGATCTTTGATGTTGATGGCGTGCTTACCGATGGCAGCCTGTTCATCGGTGATGACGGGCAGGAATACAAGGCTTTCAACTCGCGTGACGGACACGGCATCAAAATGCTGCAGAAGCACGGTGTCATTGTCGCTATCATCACCGGACGAACTTCAAAAGTCGTCGAGCATCGCATGAAAAACCTGGGGGTGACGCATGTCTACCAGGGCAAACTGCACAAGCTTCCGGCCTACGAGGAACTGGCGGAAAAACTCGCTATCAGCGCAGAGCAAACCGCCTATGTCGGTGATGATGTCGTTGACCTGCCAGTGATGCGAAAAGTCGGGCTGGCAATCGCGGTGCAGGACGCCCATCCACTGGTGCGCACCCACAGTCACTGGCAGACCCCCAGCGGTGGTGGACGCGGTGCCGCACGCGATGTGTGTGAAATGCTGATGGAAGCCAAAGGCGTATTGCAAGCCGAACTGGACAGCTATTTGTGAACATCAGGCAAGCCGCGCTGTTTGCACTATTGCTGCTGGTCGTCATTGGCACCGGCTGGTTTCTGGACAAACAGAGTGTCAACCGTCTGCCCGCCAGCGTCAGCGAAACCGGTCCCGACTCGTTTGTAGAAGATATTAATCTCGCCGTCATGGATGAGCAGGGGCAGCTGAAATACCGGCTCAAGGCTGAGCACATGACCCATTTCCCGAACGAAGACCTGCTCAGACTGACCGGTCCTGATATTGATGTCATGCATACAGACGGGACGGCCTGGCGCATTATTGCCGAGCGCGGCGAGGCCGCTACCGCCGGTGACCGTATCTGGTTGCTGGGCGCAGTTGATATTCGCCGTCCCGGCAGCGCTACCAATGGCGCAATTCACGTGCTAACCCGTGACCTGCTGGTTAAACCCGAGGAAGACATGGCCGAAACAGACAAGGCCGCCACGATTACCGGTAATCGCTATGAAATCAACGCCCTGGGGATGAAGGCATATTTCAGAACCGGCACCCTGGAACTGCTTTCCCGGGTGAAGGGAACTATAGATGGCGCAGGCTGACGAACATAAAACAGCCCGGCTGCTGGGCGCTGCATTGCTGCTGTGCATACTGCCGGTCACCGGCTGGGGACTGAGCAGTGATCGCAGTCAAGCGATGAATATCGAGGCTGACAGGGCGACGCTGAATGAAAAAACCGGCAACAGTATTTATGAAGGCAATGTACATGTACAACAAGGTACCCTCGTTCTCGAAGGCAACAAAATGACGGTACAACTCAGCAACAATGACATCGACACCATCATCCTGACCGGCAACCCGGCTACCTACCGGCAACGCCCGGATGGCAAGGATACCGACCAGCATGCCGAGGCCGCTCGTATCGAATATCACGCCGCAGAAGACCGCATCATCCTGCTTGAGAATGCCCGTATCTGGCAATCCGGTGCCGAGGAGTTCCGCAGTGACCGCATTGTCTTCAACCTGAAGAGTAATACCGTCAATGCCGGCGGCAACAATCCCGGTGACCGCGTCCGCATCACCCTGCAGCCCGGCAGTAAAAAAGACGGGCAACTTCCCGTGCCGCCGCCATGAGTGTACTCAATGCCAACAAACTCGGTAAAAGCTACCAGTCACGTCGCGTGGTTGATGAGGTCTCTCTGAGCGTCAGCAGCGGACAGGTCGTTGGACTGCTCGGGCCCAATGGTGCCGGCAAGACGACCTGCTTCTACATGATTGTCGGCCTGGTACCCTGCGGCGAAGGCAGCATCGAGATTGATGACGTCGACCTGACCGGCCAGCCGATGCACCTGCGCGCGCTGCACGGTCTCGGCTACCTGCCACAGGAAGCCTCGGTTTTCAGAAAGCTGTCGGTTGCCGACAACATCATGGCAGTGCTTGAACTACGCAAGGGTCTCAACAAGGCACAACGCAAGCAGACACTGGAATCGCTGTTGCATGAATTACATATCGGGCACCTCGTTGACCAGCCGGCTGTCAGTCTCTCCGGTGGCGAACGGCGACGCGTTGAAATTGCCCGTGCCCTGGCAGCCAATCCACGCTTTATCCTGCTGGACGAGCCATTTGCAGGGGTAGACCCGATCTCGGTGGTGGATATTCAGAACATTATCCAGCAGCTGTGTGAACGCGACATCGGCATCCTTATTACCGACCACAATGTGCGCGAAACGCTGGGCATCTGCCACCATGCCTATATACTCAATGAAGGCCGCGTAATTGCCGCAGGAACGCCAGAAGTTGTCCTTAACAATCAACAGGTAAGAGACGTCTACCTGGGCAGTGATTTTCGTCTCTAAACCATGATCCGGATACGATAACGATTGTATGGCACGGAAAATGCTCTATACTTTTTACAAGGACGCGATGACAACTGGATGTCTCTAGAAAAAAATATATGAAGCAATCACTTCAACTCAAAATTGGTCAACATCTGACCATGACCCCCCAGTTGCAACAGGCAATTCGCCTGCTGCAGCTCTCGACCCTGGAATTACAGGCGGAAGTTCAGGATGCACTGGAATCAAATCCAATGCTGGAGCAGGACGAGGGGAACACCGAGGCACCGGAAACAGATCCAGCCGTAAATAACACGGAAGCGGATGCGGCCGTCCCTGCCAAAGAAGGCGAAGTTGACAACATTCCTGAAGACCTGCCTATCGACAGCAGCTGGGAAGACGTATTTGATACCGGCGCGACCACCTACAGCGCGCCGGAAGGTGATGGCACACGCGACCTGCTGGAGAGAGTCACTGTCAGCAGCGGCAGTCTGCGCGACCACCTGGTGTGGCAGCTGGAACTGACACACTTTTCTGACAGCGATGAACATATTGCACGCATTATCATCGATTCAATAGATGATGACGGCTACCTGCCGGTCAGCACACAAGACATTCACAGTAACCTCGACGCGCGTCTGGATATCGACCACGATGAGGTCGAAGCCGTGTTGCACCGTATCCAGCAGTTCGACCCGATAGGCGTTGGCGCACGCAATCTGCAGGAAAGCCTGCAAACACAATTGCAACACTTTGATCCGGAAACACCGTGGCTGAAAGAAGCGAGGATACTGCTGCGCAACTATTTCAACCTGCTCAGCAATCGTGACTACACCCGCCTCGGCAGAAAACTGAAATTGACTACGGATGACCTGCAACATGTCATCCACCTGATTCAGTCGCTAAACCCGCGCCCCGGCTCACGTTTCAACACCACGGAACCTGAATACATTGTCCCGGATGTATTTGTTACCCAGAAGAACGGTAAATGGAAGGTGGAACTCAACATCGATTCCATGCCCAAGCTGCGCATCAACAACATGTATGCCAAACTGATCAAACGCGGCAGTGACAGCAAGGATAATAATTTCCTGCGTAACAATCTGCAGGAGGCGCGCTGGTTTCTGAAAAGCCTGCAGAGCCGGCATGAGACCCTGATGAAGGTCGCTACCTGCATCGTTGACCGCCAACAGGGCTTTTTCGAACATGGCGAGGAAGCCATGAAGCCCATGGTACTGCGCAGCATTGCCGAGACCATTGAAATGCACGAGTCTACCGTTTCGCGCGTCACCACCAGAAAATACATGCACACACCCAGCGGCATCTATGAATTCAAATATTTCTTCTCCAGCCACGTCAGCACTGAGGCCGGTGGAGAATGTTCGGCAACAGCCATTCGCGCAATCATCAAAAAACTGGTTGCAGCCGAAAACCCGGCGAAACCGCTCAGCGACAACAAGATGGCTGCGGTACTCGCCGAACAGGGTATCAATGTAGCAAGGCGGACTATTGCCAAGTACCGGGAATCGCTCTCGATTTCACCATCCAATGAACGTAAACGCCTAGCCTAGGCACCAACACAGGAGCATCACTATGCAAATAAACCTGTCAGGACACCATGTAGACATAACAACACCATTGCGTGATTACGTCACCAGCAAGATGGAACGGCTGGAACGTCATTTCGACCAGGTTACAGATATTCATGTTGTCCTTGGCGTAGAAAAACTGCGCCACAAGGCTGAAGCCACCATGCACATCAGTGGTGGAGACATCTTCGCCGATTCAGTTGAAGAGAACATGTACGCCGCCATCGACGGCCTGGTCGACAAGCTCGACCGGCAACTGAAAAAACACAAGGAAAAAATCACTGACCATCATCGCAGCGAGGGATCGATAGCAAGAGAGCTGTAAGCACAGCCGGCAAGCCGCCGGCCTTGCAGCGCTCATAACAAACATCATGAACATTACAGATCTTTTAATACCGGAACGCGTTACTTGCTGTCACGACGTTGGCAGCAAGAAACGCCTGCTGGAACATACCAGCGAATTACTGGCGAGCAGCTCCTTGCTGCTTTCAAAGAATGAAATTTTTGACGCCCTCATCAGCCGGGAAAAACTCGGCAGTACCGGGCTCGGCAACGGCGTAGCCATCCCGCATGGCCGCATGGCATCACTGGAGAAACCGGTGTGCGCCTTCGTAAAACTGGACACCCCGATAGATTTTGATGCCTCTGACGGGCAGCCTGTAGACCTGATTTTCGCCCTGCTGGTTCCGGAAGACTCAACAGAAGAGCACCTGCAGGTTCTGTCAACCATTGCGGAAATTTTCAGTAATGCCGGCATCAGCATGGCGTTACGGCAATGCGACACCGACAGCTGTCTGCTGGAGCAACTGAGCCAGTGGGAGGCACAGCGAATTTCTGCATGAGCATAACCCTGGAAATTCAGACCCTGTACAAGGCCCTTCAGGAAAAGCTCGGACTGGTCTGGATAAGCGGCGAGCAATACAGCGAAAACCCGCTGCACTCGAACAAGGATGACTCACCCGAAATCTCACTGGTCGGCCATCTCAACCTTATTATCCGGCACCGCGTTCAAATCATCGGCAAGCGGGAACTGGAATACCTCGACTCACTGAAGAAGAATTCCCGCAAGGATGCTGTCAGCCAGTTGTTTTCAGGACAGTCAACACTGGTCGTGATAGCAAACCGCTTGCCAGCACCGAACGACCTGCAGAACATGGCAACAACCAGCCGGACTCCGCTGCTCTCCAGCAGCCTGCCCAGCCAGGAAACCATCGAAAACCTGCAGCATTACCTGGCGAATTACTTTGCCGAGAAAATCACCCTGCATGGTGTCTTCATGGAAGTCATGGGTACCGGTGTCCTGATAACCGGCGATTCCAGCATCGGCAAAAGTGAACTGGCACTGGAACTGATTACCCGCGGCCACCGGCTTATCGCCGACGACGCAACCGAGTTTTCGCGTGTGTCACCCGACACCCTGCTCGGCAGTTGCCCGGAGATGCTGCGCGATTTTCTCGAGGTGCGTGGCCTTGGCATATTAAACATTCGCGCCATGTTCGGTGCCAGCGCCATCAAACAGCATCGCAACCTGCGCCTGATCATGGTCCTGCAGCAACTGGAAAATGCCACCCAGATGGACCGGCTGCATGGCAGCAAGCAGATGCGCAAGATACAGGAAGTCAATATCCCCGAGATCACCCTGCCGGTGGGGCCAGGCAGAAACCTCGCGGTACTGCTGGAAGCAGCGGTACGCAACCACATCCTCAATATCAAGGGATATGACGCCAGCCAGGCCTTTATTGACCGGCAGAAACGGCGCCTTGAAAACGCCCACCAATGAACATGTCCATCATCAGCGGCCTGTCCGGCTCCGGCAAGAGTGTCGCCTTGCATGCGCTGGAAGACATGGACTATTACTGCATCGACAACCTCCCTGTTGGACTGCTGGAAGCCTTCGCTAACGAGATTCGTGAACAAACCATCTCCGATGGCCGCAATGTCGCTGTTGCATTGATGCACGTAATCACCCGGACCAGCTGAGCAACTTTCCGAAAATCATTGCCAGCCTCAGAAGCCAGGGAATTATCTGCAACATCCTGTTCCTGCAGGCAGATGACGCCACGCTGCTGAAAAGATTCAGTGAAACCCGTCGCAAGCACCCGCTGTCCGGGGCTGACACACCGTTGGCAGACGCCATCAAGCGGGAGCGCAAGCTGCTCGGTCCGATCACTGCCAATGCAGATATGTTTATCGACACCAGTCGCACCAATGTTCATCAACTGCGCGACCTGGTAATGGAATCACTGGGGAAAAACCAGAAATCCGGCTTCTTGATGCTGTTACGATCTTTTGGTTACAAACATGGCATCCCCGGCGATGCCGACTTCGTCTTTGATGCCCGCTGTCTTCCCAACCCGCACTGGCAAGCGGACCTGCGCCATCTGACCGGCAAGGACAGTGCGGTGGCTGACTACCTCGAACACGAAGAAGTCGCTCGCCTCTACTATCAGCAGCTGGAAGACTTTCTAACCACCTGGGTGCCCCACTTTCAGGCAGACAACCGCAGTTACCTGAGTATCGCCATCGGTTGCACGGGCGGGCAACATCGTTCAGTGTATCTGGTTGAACGGCTGGCCCGCGAACTCAAAAGCCGGCTATGTGACATTGTTACAAGGCACAGGGAACTCGAATGAAAACCGGTCTGCTACTAATTACTCACGGAAATGTTGGTCGTGACATGCTGGACACCGTCACTGAAATACTCGGCAACTGCCCGTTACCTGCCGAGGCCATCGCCGTGCATTCGGGTGACGATCCTGACCTGCTGTTCGAGGCAGCCAGCCGGCTTGCCAACAAACTCGACCAGGGTGATGGCGTACTGGTACTAACCGATCTGTATGGCAGCACACCCAGCAACATTGCTACCCGGCTCACCGGCACGCATAACCGGCGTGTTATTTCGGGCGCAAACATTCCAATGCTGATACGCATTTTTAACTACCCGGAACTGGCGATGGAAGGACTCTGCGAAAAAGCCATTAACGGTGCACACGACGGCATTATCAGCACCGGAAAAGAGGCCTCCTGACATGCAGGAAAGACCGGTTACCATCATTAACAAACTCGGCCTGCATGCGCGCGCTGCAGCCAGATTCGTCACTGTCGCCTCATCTTTTTCCAGCAGCATCGATATAGCCAGGGACGGTCAGAAGGTCAATGGCAAGAGTATCATGGGCGTAATGATGCTGGCCGCGTCACGTGGCACCGAGCTAGTTATCATAACCGACGGCAGCGATGAAGTAGCAGCTGCTGACAGTCTTGCCGGGCTGGTAACCGACCGCTTCGGCGAGCAGGAATAGCTCCCGCCCGGCGAGCCAAGGCCGGGCCACACAGACTAAAGGAAATCAACGGCACATGAGCCTGGCACTTTCCGGCATAGGAGTATCCCGCGGCGTTGCCATCGGCAAGGCACATATCATTCTGCGTGGCAGTATCGAGGTACTGGAAAGCGCCATCCCCGAACACCTTGTCGACCACGAAATTGTACGCTTTCTCAACGCAGTCGACAGCGCCCGACTGCAACTGCAGGCGATCCAGAAACGCATTCCCGCGAATACCGGCGTCGATATTGCAGCTTTCATCGAAACGCATCTGCTGATGCTGGATGATGCAATGCTGGTAACCATTCCGGTGGATCTTATTCGCGAGCATCACTGTAATGCCGAATGGGCCCTGAAGTTACAACGTGATGCCGTTGTCAGTGTGTTTGAAAAAATGGATGACGCCTACCTGCGTACTCGTCGTGACGATATCGACCACGTCATCAACCGCATTCAACGCTTTTTGCTGGACAGCAACCAGAGCGACGACAAGGGCGAAAACATAGTCATGGATAATGCCATCGTACTGGCCTATGACCTCACCCCGGCAGAATCCGTTATGCTCGAACACCAGGGTATCAAGGCATTTGCTACCGAATGCGGCGGCCCGCTTTCGCATACCGCCATCCATGCACGCAGCATGCAGATACCGGCAATGGTTGGCACGCATGGACTGCAACGCTACATCCAGGATGGTGAGACTGTCATTCTTGACGGCCTGCAGGGCGTACTGATCGCCGCTGCAGATGAACAGACGCTTGACTACTATCGCGAGCGACAGGAGAAGGAATTTCAACGCCAGATTGAACTGGCAAAGCTGGTAGATATGCCTGCCGTCACACGCGACGGCACTGCTGTCAGATTAATGGCAAATATCGAGTTACCGGAAGATATCGACGCCGTAAGCCGCACCAGCGCCAACGGTGTCGGCCTGTACCGCACCGAATTCCTGTACATGAACCGCCTGCAGCCACCGGACGAAGAAGAGCAGTATGACTGTTACGTCGGCGTTATCGAGGCTCTCAAGGGCAAGCCCCTGACCATACGCACACTGGACATGGGCGCTGACAAACAGGCCGGGGGCATCGGCGTTTGCAGCAACTCGGCACTGGGTCTGCGTGCCATTCGGCTGTGCCTGAAAAATCGCTCACAGTTCACACCCCAGTTGCGCGCCATCCTGCGAGCCTCTGCGCACGGCCCGGTGCGACTGATGATACCGATGCTTTCCAACACCAGTGAACTGCACGAGGTGCTGGCGTTGATAAACGACACAAAAATCTCCCTGCAGCGTGAATCAATGGCGTTTGCCGCGGATATACAGATTGGCGGCATGATCGAGGTGCCCGCCGCCGCACTGACCGCAGCTGATTTTGCCAGCCACCTGGATTTTCTGTCCATTGGCACCAATGATCTGATTCAATATACACTGGCCATCGACCGCGTCGATGACGAGGTGAACTACCTCTATGATCCGCTGCACCCTGCCGTGCTAAGGTTGATAAAAATGACCATCGATGCCGGCAAGGTAGCCGGCATCCCGGTGGCGATGTGCGGTGAGATGGCCGGTGACCCCCGCTACACGCGGCTGCTGCTTGGTATGGGGCTGAGCGAGTTCAGCATGCACCACACTGCGCTGACGGAAGTTAAAAGCGTCATCCACTCAAGCTCCATCGAGGCACTGAAGCCACTGGTACAGGAACTGCTGGATCATACCCGTACCGGTCAAATCCCGGAACGCATTGAGTCCCTCAACCAAAATACCTTCTGAACAGCCCTTACTGCCTTACCGTACAGGAATCCTGCTGGTACACTGCGCGCAGTGCGGAGCCGACTGATACTGGCAAGAACAGATATGACGTACACCCATGACTGAAACAGCTGACACTCATACCACCAGTAGCCACCGGCTGGAAATACTGACCGAAGCACTCGATTCGGGTGCTGCCAGCCAGATCAGGAAGCTGCTCTCCAACCTGCATTCAGCAGAAATAGCCGATCTTCTGGAGTCCTTCCCGCACGGCCCACGCGAAATACTCTGGGGACTGGTCCAGCCTGATGACCATGGCGAGACGCTGGTCCACCTGAATGACGAGGTACGTGCCGGCCTCATCGATGCAATGAACACCGATGACCTGGTCGCCGCCACCGAAGGCCTTGATGCCGATGACCTGGCCGATCTGATCAAGGACCTGCCGGGCGCTGTTATCCAGGAAATCCTGCATTCCATGGACAAGCAGAACCGCGATCGACTGGTATCGGTACTGTACTACCCGGAGGACACCGCCGGCGGCCTGATGAACGTCGACACGGTGACGGTACGTGCCGATGTCACCCTGGATGTTGTGCTGCGTTACCTGCGCCTGCATATCGACATTCCGGATAACACTGATAACCTGATCGTGGTAGACCGCAACGACAACTACAAGGGCATACTGCCATTGAGCCGCCTGTTGACCAACGACCCGGAACTGCTGGTCGCCGAGATCATGAACGGCGAAACCGCTGCGATTTCTGCAACCATGGAGGACACCGAGGTGGCCCGCCTGTTCGAGACCCACGACCTGCTATCGGCACCGGTAATCAGCGAGGAAGGCAAACTGCTGGGACGCATTACCATTGATGACGTGGTTGACGTGATTCGCGAAGATGCGGACCATTCCCTGTTGCGACTCGCCGGCCTGGACGAGGAAGATGATACCTTCGCACCGGTGGTAAAGAGTGCCCGGCGTCGCGCCGTCTGGCTGGGCATCAACCTGTTCACCGCACTTTTGGCGTCATGGGTCATTGGATTATTCCAGGCAACACTGGAACAGGTGGTAGCACTGGCGGTACTGATGCCGATTGTTGCCAGCATGGGGGGTATTGCCGGCAGCCAGACGCTGATTATTGTTATCCGCGGCATGGCACTTGGCCAGATTGGTCACACCAATGCGCGCTGGCTGATGTACAAAGAGCTCGCAGTCAGTGCACTAAACGGTATTGGCTGGGCGGTCGTGGTTGCCGTCATCGCCGCAACCTGGTTTCATGACCAGACCATCGGCATCATCATTGGTGCCGCCCTGATTATCAACCTGATCTTTGCCGCAGTAGCCGGCCTCAGCATTCCGTTTCTGCTGCAAACCATGAACGTCGATCCGGCACATGCCGGCACCGTGTTGCTAACCACGGTAACAGACATCGTTGGGTTTATGGTATTCCTGGGACTGGGAA
>CAJQPV010000305.1 GCA_905480305.1 uncultured Gammaproteobacteria bacterium
AACAGAGCGGGCACAGGCACTAATTGCCAAGGCGGAAATTACACCTGCCGCTCCTGCCAGGTCCGGAAAGACACCCGCATTTCCGATTGAACCGGATATTCCAACCGCGAATGAAGACACCAGTCCGGCCACAGCAGCTGCAGTAGATAAAACGGAGAAAACTGAACGAACCGCAACGAACCCGGCTGAGAAAAAAGAGCAAGGACAGCCTGACATCGAAGCTGAACCGGGAACAACGGAAATAGCGCCCGTCACACCCACACCACTTGCATCAGACCAGAATGCGAGTTTAAGCCCGGCAAACGAGCCTGCAAGGATCAAGACCGGTTCGACGCAAGCGGCTGAACCGGTCGTCGCAAAAAATCATTCGGCTGCACTAGCCGACAAGGATGAGAAAATTCTTGTTGCAAGGCAGACGACTGCCGCAACTGACAAGACTGCAGCTGCTGAAAACGTACCGGCAGCTACGGTCATAAAGACTGCCGATGCAGTGTTACAGAACCCTGAAAAAACCGCCGCCAGCCACACGCAGCAGGACGCCATCATAAAGTCGCCGCCGAAACAACCAGTGACCCAGCCTGCCGCCGCAATGGCAGCCGCGACAACAAACACACGCAACAGGCATCTGCTACGACGCTTACTGATACCCGGCATCATGGTACTGGCTGTTATTCTTGGAATACGCAGCTGGCTCAGTGTTGATGAGACACCCCGGCTGGCAACGACACCGGTGATCAGTGATATGGAAAAACCCGCACCGGTAACCAGCAGCAAACCAGCTGCTGAGGCCATTGCCGTGGTTACCGGCAAGCCGACAACGAAACCGGCAGCTGCCAAGGTGCAAACAGATAACTGGTCACCTTCGGTGCGCCCCGGCTGGCCGGAATCCACCAGCGATCCGCAGCGAACACAAGCTTCAACAAACAGCGAAGTAACTGCCCGTCAGGACCGGCTGCCCCAACAGGAATCAGCCGTTACAACCCCGATAAACGGGCCGGCCACACCTCGCCCCGGTTACTATTCGCCGGGCTACGGCTACTACCCACAGCAACCGGTACCGCAGCAACCACAATACCAGCCTGCCTATTCGCGGCCGTCTTACTTACGGTAGTCAGTCCAGAATTAGAGCTATTTCGGTATCCGAAAGCAGGGAAATGAACTGCGGATCCAGGACAATTTCAGCAACCACACCACGATGGTCTGACAATACATCAGGCATGACACGGTAACTACTGAAGCTCAACTCGCCGGACAATAAAATCCAGTCAAGGCGTTTACCGCTGAATGGAAAAGTTTCCAGCCCCTGACCATCGGGACTGTACGCAGACAAACCCAACTCAGTTGTTATCAGGCGAACGGTTGAGTCCTGATGATGCCATTCCGTATTGAGATCACCCATAACAATCACAGGACGCCCACGGCCCTGCAGTTCTGCGATCAATTCGCGCGCCTGCTCACGCCGGGTAAATTCACTGGAGAAATCCAGGTGCACGGATACCACATCCACTTGCACACCCGGCTGCCCGGGCCAGTCAATGGTCGAGACAACAAAACCCTTTCGTATCATTGATAACGACGGATCAAAGGTCACCGCCTGTGGCTGCTGTAACTCGAGACTCGACAACAGGGCAGTACCATAGCTCAGTCCGGCACCCTGAACCTGCCGTCCGTTAACGGCCCACGAGTGGGAACTACGTTCCGCCAGGTAGGCAAGGTGATTGAAATTACCGCTCCAGAAAGAGGCGCCATCCGCCTCCTGCAGAGCAACCACGTCAGCTTGCTCACGCGTTAACATCAAGGCAATAGCGTCAAGGTTGGTAAGTGTTGTTGCGGTTGACTGCAACAGCTGGTGGAAGCTGTCTCCGCGACCATGCGCCATATTAAAGGTCATAACCTTCAAACCCGGAACAGCATCCGCCAGCGGTGGCAGCAACGTCTGTTCGGCAATTCCAAAGTATTGAATTTCAGGCACGGCACGCCGATCGAGCGCAGCACAAGCCTGCAAAAAAACTACAGCAAGAATCACGCAAATATGAACCAGCAGCATTCGCCCCTGTTTAAACATTGTTACCCCGTGCATGACGTCAGCGATTCCCGTGCTCGTTTCGGAGTCGATAGACCGACAATTCGTTGTTCAGCCATTCACCGGACGGCAACTGTTCACCCTGCCCGGTAATAATAAAATACGCTTTCCCTGTCATCAGGCTGCCGGTTGCGCAAAGTTCGATAAACTTCTCCGGCGTATCAATATCATCTCTGAAATGCCGGTACTTCTTGTTGATGTGCTGCGCAGCTTCGCTGCCTGTGTAGCGACTGGAGTTGCGCTCAAAGGCAACATCCGACTCCTTCACATAGGTAATCAGGTACTGAACCGTCGCATCCAGATCTTCCGCCTGCCGCGCAGCCATACTCCAGGGCGAAACCACAGCCAGCAATATTGTCAGCAGCAATAGCAGCGGCCAGATTGGCATGTGCGCCTGATCCTCGCGGATCCGCACAGTCAACTCAACTGCCTTGTTGTATCCAGTCACCATGTCACACAGCTCCATACCACCCGAAAATGTAAATTATCACGAAATACAAGGCCCTGGAAAATGACTTTGCGCGCCAATTTGTTATCCGCAGAGACTCTTGCAGACTGGCGCAGCTTGGCAGAAGCATCGCATTCGAAAAACAGCAGTGACTCGACAATAATGCTTATTTCCAGTCAAAACCCTGCAATTGCCTGCTTTGCTCGCCGCAATCCAGGCACTCAACCCTGACCTGAATGCCTTGCACATCACCTGCCCGTGAATTGACGGACTGTCCCGGACCGCCTTCCTGACTGTTATTTGAAGTCTCAACTCCACCGAGTTCGACCCATTCACCCAGTCTGCCACGCACCACTGTGCCGGCGCTCTGGGTGTTGATAGCACCGCGGCGCTGGCCGGGTCGGTCATCATGCTGCATGATTTCCAGCGTCACTTCATCACCATTTAGTCTTGGCACCACATAGAATCCGCTGGTGACATCCTGCAGTTGTGTGCCGTGATGCTGATAGGGCACACCCTGATCGTAATAGCGGCCGGTTGTCCGCAACGGGATGCGCAAGCCGCTGTTGATATAGGCCGGCCGGCCCTCAAGTGCCTGCACCCGATGGCGTGATGTCCGCGCACCCTGCAGGGTATTGTCATGAATCCGGACATGCGCACGCGAACGATCGACAGGATAACCGGGAGAATTAATACTGAAGCGGCTATCGCCAGCCTTGATATTTGCATTGGCACGATATCCGGATGAGCTCTGTGTCATATCAGCTTGCTTGCCAACCGAAATCAGCAGACGCCTTGGCGGCCGATCAAGCGTCACCAGCAGCTGCCTTATTTCTTTCACCCGCGCCGGTGATGCCTTGATGACCAGGTAATTCCCCATACCGCTTACCGTAGCATCCGCACCCACAAAAGGCTCGATAACAGGCAGAATCTCATCCAGCGGGCGTGACTTAAGCTCAATCACTTCAATGGGATAGTCCGCTAACACCGGTGTGCCCAGCAACAGACAGAAGATACCTGAAAAAACCTTACATACCCGGCGAAACCGCATTTAGTCATCTCCTCTGCAAAACCGGATTAAACATGTAGTACGCCGCACGCTTGAACAACCCGTAATCGTTCAGCGTTCGACTAAAAATAATGCAGACAGTTCCACACCCGCACCGCTCATTTCCCACTGTAATGGATCATGGTGCTAGAATTGAGCTGCTTTGCATACCCATGACATTGTTGCCGGGAGAACAACCCAATGACCAGCATCGGAACCCCTTTTTCTGCCACTGCAACCCGCGTGCTACTTTGTGGTGGTGGCGAACTCGGCAAGGAAGTCGTTATCGAGTTGCAGCGCCTTGGCGTGGAAGTGATCGTGGTCGACCGCTATGACAACGCCCCTGCCATGCAGGTTGCCCACCGCAGTCACGTACTATCGATGCTGGACGGTGACACATTACGTGCTGTAATTGAAAAAGAGAAGCCGGATTTCATCGTACCGGAAATTGAAGCCATCGCAACAGACACGCTGGTCGAACTCGAAAACGAGGGTTACACAGTCATCCCCACCGCACGTGCAGCACAGTTAACCATGAATCGTGAAGGCATTCGCAGACTCGCAGCCGAAGAACTCGATATCAGAACCTCGCCGTATCAATTTGCGGCAACACCTGAAGAATTCGTTGACGCGATCAAAGCCATCGGCTTTCCCTGCGTAGTCAAGCCGATCATGAGCTCTTCCGGCAAGGGTCAAAGTACAGTAAAAACACCGGATGACATCAATGCCGCCTGGGAATATGCACAGCAGGGCGGACGCAGCGGTGCCGGCAAGGTCATCGTTGAAGGTTTTGTGGACTTTGATTACGAGATTACCCTGCTCACTGTGCGTCACGCGAGCGGCACCAGCTTTTGCGAACCGGTAGGCCACGTACAGGTCGACGGAGACTATCGGCAGTCATGGCAGCCGCAGCCCATGAGTACAAAAGCGCTTGCCCGCGCACGCGATATTGCTGAAAAAATCACGACAGCGCTTGGTGGTCGCGGCATCTTTGGCGTAGAACTTTTCATCCGGGGTCATGAAGTCATTTTCAGCGAGGTATCACCACGACCACATGATACCGGCATGGTCACCATGATTTCACAGGACCTGTCACAATTTGCCCTGCACGCGAGGGCCATACTGGGCCTGCCTGTCCCCAACATTCAGCAACACGGTGCGTCTGCATCCAGTGTGGTACTGGTTGAAGGCAGCTCTGCACAAGTCTGCTTTGGAAATCTCGACAGCGCATTGAGCGAAGCGGATACGCAACTGCGACTGTTCGGCAAACCGGAAGTCAGTGGACAGCGCCGTATGGGCGTACTACTGGCTCGAGACACATCAATTGAAGCAGCGCGGGCAAAAGCAGAACGCGCAGCAGCGGCCATAACAACCACCCTGCAGTAACAAGCACCAGCAATTTTTCCGGAGAGTAATAGCCACGCCATGAATAACAAGGACCTTATCGCCCGTATTGAGGCGCTGGAATCGCGACTCATGCACCAGGAAGCAACCATTGATGAACTGACCCGTGCCCTGCTCGGACAGGAGCAGCTGGTTACTTCACACAAGAAGGCGATTGAGACTCTTGAAAACCAGCTCCAGTCACTGAATGCTGCCAGTATCATGCAACCCGGCGAAGAGCCGCCGCCGCCGCATTACTAAGCAGCACACCTTTCTTCCAAACGTCACCCTGAAAAGTGTGACCCTGGTACAGTTTTCACCGCCGTTGCAGCCGTTTAAACGGCCTCCCGACTCAAGATTTCCGGCGTTGTTGCCGACAAGAGTACTGCTCCCCGTATAAATGTAATGCAACCGGCCAGGATACCGCACAATGAATTCACTCCCCCTGATTACACAGATTGCAGCCGCCTGTTCCCTGCTGGCACTTGGCTGGCTGACTGTTCGTGCTTTTAGCAAGAAACCCGCATGGGGACTGGCCGTCATGCTGTTATCCCCGGTCGGCGCTACCTTCTTTGGACTAAAATACTGGGATGAAGAAAAGAAGGCGTTTCTTGCCTACCTGGTCACATTTGCAGTTACAGCAGTACTTGCTGTGACGCTGTTCACTGCCTGGGGTGGCTGGGATCTGCTCCGCGCAACCTACCAGGTCAACAATGGAATAAATTCCCGCATGTTGACAACGCAAGATGCAGAATATTTTGTTAAGGCGAATACGTCCTTCAACGAGAAGTCCGGGCTTAACATTCAGGATACCTACAGAATGGAAAAAGCGCGTGACCAGCTGGCCAGCGAGGCCGAAGAAAAGGTAGTCCTGGAACTGGCCGACAGCAAGCTTGCCGAAGATAACCTTGACATGGCCAACATTTCAAAAAAGGTTGTATCGAAGAAAGAACATTATCGCCTTGTGTATATACCGATAAAGGTTGCGGATGCAAAAAATTACGTCGGCTCTACCGTCAAGGTAACCCGCAAGAATGTCCCCGAAAAAGAATATCGCCTGATTGGTTCCTCCGGCAGAAAACTGGAGTTCTCTCAACGTGCAGGCAAGGGATCCTTCTCTTTTCACTACAGCACCAGCGATATAGAAAAAATCAGGGTACTCACCAAGCAGCTCTACTGAGCCACCCGTTCATGCTGCTTGACAGCCTTGCCCTTTCTCTGAAAGACTCGGCCACATGTGCACTGCTGAACTCATCGCGATAATCAACTGCAAACGACGCCTGCCTGTATGGCAGGCTGTAGCATGCGACCGGTGCGTCTTGAAGGAAACAGCTGTTTAGACAATCAGCAGACAATCAAACCCATAAAGGCCGCACGGTACCCACCCTGCGGCCTTTTTATTTTATTTATAATTCAATCATATAGCGGAGGTAACGCGTGTCAATCCCGGCAGCCTATATAGGCGTCATCCTGATCTGGTCAACAACACCGCTAGCTATTCAGTGGAGCAGCCATGGTGTTGGCTTTCTGTTCGGCATTACCAGCCGCATGATGATCGGGGTGCTGGTCGGTCTGCTGATAGCCGGTCTGTGCCGTGTGCGTTTGCCACGACACGCCGACGCCTGCCGCACCTACCTGGCTGCCGGACTGGGGCTGTTCTTCGCCATGACCACCGTCTACTGGTCTTCGCAGTTCATTCCATCCGGATGGATGTCAGTAATCTTCGGTCTTGCACCGATAATCACCGGCGTAATGGCAACATTCTGGCTGGCTGAACAGGCGCTGACCGCTGCCCGCGTAACAGGTATCTTTCTCGGCCTGACAGGACTTGCCATTATGTTGCTGGGCTCGCAACAGCTGGGACCTGAAGCCGATTATGGCATTGCCGGCATGTTCTTTTCAGTCGTGGCCTACTCAGCCAGTGCAGTTGCCATCAAACGTATCGGTGCCGAGATACCTGCCCTCGCTACCACCATCGGCGGGCTGGTGGTGGCAATGCCACTGCTATTGCTGCTGTACTTGCTGACAGGTGAACCGCTACCGACTTTTATACCTCCCCGGGCCGCGATCTCGATACTCTATCTCGGCCTGGTCGGATCAGTGCTGGGTTTTGCCCTCTACTACTATGTACTCAGACACGTAGAGGCAACACGCGTGGCACTGATCACGCTGATAACACCGGTGCTAGCCTTGATGCTCGGACACTATCTTAATGGCGAGGCACTGCAGACCGAGGCCATCATCGGCAGCGCAACCATTCTTTCCGGTTTACTGCTGTTTGAGTATGGCCAACAAGCCGGAAAGTGGGTACGGGACACCCTGATGGGCTAATATCGCGGCCTGTCTATGGATATGGACTGCGTGGCCGCTGATGACAATCAGTCAGCCAATCTGTTATGTTTATCCGACAATTTGCCGATACCAAAATCATGACCGCTTCGGGAACCCGATACTTGTCGACAGTACTTGCAGCTGGCTTGCTACTGGCAGCCAGCCTGCCCGCGCAGGCAGATGAAACCACCACACTGTTGTGCGACTTCGAACACGGCCAACTGGAATTCGTCATCAACTACACCAGGGGCACGGCCAATGATGCCACGGCCATCATCTCGGACAAGGAAATAATCTGGTCACCGGGCAGTAACAGGGGCGGCATGGCTGTCATCAACCGTTACAGCGGTATCATGCAGCTCAGCAGGGGCAACAAGGAGTTCTACGGCCGCTGCAATAAAAAGCCCGAGTAAGCTCTTCCGAAAAACAGCAGGGCCGGTAGCAATATTTATTTTCTTACTGGCTGATAAACAGGGCAGCGCTGAATACGCCTTTCGAGTTCGTCATCCACCAGGCCGTATTCCTCACTGTCCAGATCCTGGTATCGCTGTTTGAACTCCAGCTCCATGATACTTGGCGGTAAATTATCGATTGCCGGCATAAAATCACTTTCAGACAGCTGGTCACGCATACGCTGTTGCAGTGCGCGAGCATGTTGCGGAGTTTCCGTGGCAAGCTCGGCAAGTCGAACACCTGCACGGTCTGCTAGCAAATCGTCAAAACTGAATCCGCTGCCGCCCCGGGAATCATCCAGCTCCTTGAACAAACCAATCGCATTCGCCAGGCCACTGCCGGCAGAAACTGTCACGGCAGCCGATACGGTAAAATGCTGTACCAGGTCGTGACGCCCCAGCACAGTCAGATACATTCTATGCTGTCCCGTCTCAACCGGCGCTTCGACAAACCGGCCAACATTTACCCCCATCACATACATCCCCAGTGTCTGCAGCAAGGCGCGGTTCTCTGCCTGCGGATCGCCCTGCTCATCGGAACGCACGCTGGCCAGTGTAAACAGGAATGGTAATATTCTCTCCAGTGAGACACGACGATCAGGGTAGTCACTCGCAAGCCGGCTCAGCTTGTTATGGTATGCCAGCACCCGCACCTTGTCGTCCGCAGAGAACAGCAGACCATAGCCGCTGGACTTCAATTGCGCAGCCAGTTCCGGTTGCCATTGATACACCAGCACCAGCTGATCTCCATCCAGCCGAAGCTCCTCGATCGTTTGCAACATCTCACGATACTCACTGGAATACTTCAGCAGAATTGTATGAAACAGTTGTAATACCGGATTCACCAGCCAGCCTGACAAACGCAGGCGCCCGACCTGCAGCGAATCAATACGTAATTCACCCTCTCCCTGTGAGAGCCTCGCCACAGCATTCAGGTAATTGCCAGAGTATTTTTCAGGCAAGGGGTAAGTCATACTGACCGTCGCATTGCCAGGATCAAGCTCAACCCGCGAATTAACGTTCAGGGTACGTGTAACCGAATAATCCAGCAGTAAATTCAGATCACGTTGCGACAGTGCCAGCGTCCGTACTTCGTCCTGCTGCAGTCGTCGCGGGTCATGTTGCTTCAGTAACGCCTTGATGCGTTCGACGTCCTCGTGAGACAGACTCTTTCCGGGTTGTATCAGGGGTTCCGGCTCCATACCGGTAACAACAAATACAACAGGAACCGCAAACAGCGCAAGCAACAGCAATACCAGCAGGCTCTTGATAATAAAAAACATGGCTTGATGTTACGCTGCAGTCATGCGCCGGTCACTCTCCAACATCGAGCTGGATAAGATTGAAGGAGGATTTATCTGCGAATAGCAACGCAAGGCCGGTTCGAAAAACTGCAGGGATCGCCACGGGCGGCAATGACGGGCAAGATCGATAAAGCTGCTGGCAATGGATAAGCTGTAGTTATCGGGTTCAGACAGTCTAGCCTTTCACCCGTATTGCACGTGGCGCTGCCTTGATAACAACCTCTTCGGAACTAATTTTTTGCTGCGCGACGAGATCATCATGCACCAGTGCCATGGGGATCCACGCCACCTCCAGGCTATTTAGCCGTCGGTCTGGCGAGCGGCTGCGGTTTTCGTGAAGAACGCTGCCGTTCTTGTCGGTAAACAGAAACATTTCCGATCTTCCAAAACTGCGCCGATCACCGTCCTTGCGTCGATTATTCATGAGCCTGCCCCCTCCCCACCAACACCAATATACCTCTTATATTATGTGGGATATTAAGGGAAACCAGGCTCAGTTACCAGCTATATATAAGTTACTGTATTTATTTATTTTAATAAGAATTTCCGGGCATCCCGGGGCGCATACCATTATGAACTTATGGCTATTTTATGAACGCTTACCCTGCTGTGGAAGGCATAGAACACGCCGGGCTCAGCTCCGTTTCTGCCGGCTGACCAGAAAACCCGCCACCACGATCACCAGCGTGCCGCAGACACCAATCATCATGACATGTAACGGAAATCCCCAGCCTGTGTCGATAAACCAGGTACTGGTTATCGTCGCCCAGGCGACGAACAGCACACCGACCACTGTTGCGAACATGGCCTGGCGTGGCTGCATATGCCGGTAGAAAAGCGCACACAGGAACAGACCCAGCATGCCACCACCGAACACGGCAGATAGTTTCCACCAGACATCCAGTGCGCTTTTGGCATCAATCATCAACAGGCTGGCAGCTGTTGCAAGCACACCGATGATCGCCGTGGCGGTACGAATAACGGTAACCTGCCGGGCATCATCGGCATCTGATCGAAGCAGTCGTTTGTAAAAATCCACCGTCCAGACGGTTGCCGAACTGTTCAGGGAAGAATCAAGCGTACTCATACCGGCAGCCAGCACCCCGGCAATAACCAGTCCGACCAGCCCGGTTGGCAGTTCATTGACAATAAAGTACGGGAATACCTTGTCGGCCTGCTCAGGCAGGCCTGCTGCCGGCACATTAAGATAGTACACAAACAAAGCCGTACCGATCATAAAAAACAGCGCAGACACCGGGATGTACAATA
>CAJQPV010000306.1 GCA_905480305.1 uncultured Gammaproteobacteria bacterium
TCGCAAGAATGTTGATGGTCACTGCAAGTATGGGTCTCTGGCGAAGGCTTGTTAATAATTATACGAGGCAACTCTGCTGCGGATTGCAGGTCTACCGGATACGGTAGACTGCTCAGTACCAGCATGATTTCAAAGACTTGCGTAGTTTGTCATGGAACACCGAAGGGTTATACTGAAAATGGCTGTGACAGCCGGAATTATTGATAATGAACAGGTGGATAACTATATGAAACTGGCCACTGGACTGGCAGGTTTTTTGCTGTTGTTGGCAGTCTCGGTTGCTGCTGCTGCGAGTCCGTTGCTCGAGCGCCTGCGGATTGATCATGCGGCGCTGGTTGCGGCGGAGGCAGACTTTCATGCGCGCCGTGGCCGCGGTGCGTTGCAGGGAAATGAATTGACGGATTATGCCGCCTACGTGGCACGCCTGCACCGCCAGGTGGCAGAGGATTGTGCGGCGCTGGCGAGAGACAATATCCCGGTGCCTGCCGGGCTTTCCTGTCCGGACTCAGTGGTCGTACTGATTGCCCCGGCAGCCGTTGACCAGGCAGGCGAACAGACCAGTAGCGAGAAAACGGCTGACCTTGATGCACAGCTGTTTTCCGGGATCAGCGAGTTCGACGAGATGCTGTTACGTGAACAGCAACGTATAAAGTCAGCTACCCCGCATACCGGAGATGGCGAGGGCGGTGGTGATGGGTCGGGCGAGGGCGGTGGTGATGGGTCGGGAGAATATGAAGGCGAGGGCGCATCGGGCGAAGCCGGCGAGGGCGATGCACAAGTGGCAACAGGCGAGGGTGACAGCATTGACTATGAGGGTAGTGCCGGTAGCGGTTCAACGCAGCCTGCCGGGAAAGGTCAGCCACCACCACCCGGTACACCGGATGGCAGCGATGATGATGTGGTCGCGCGACAGTTACGTGAAGCCGCCGAAAAAGAAACGGATCCGGTATTGAAAAAGAAACTCTGGGAAGAATACCGCAAGTACAAGGAAGGAACCTGGTAGCGTGAAGCGATTGTATCTTCTGTTGTTTGTTTGTCTTGCAGCATGGCTGCTTGGCGGTTGCAGCACGCTCGGTTTCAGCCGCAATATTGACGGCAATGTGCCGCTCAACAAGGCCGCTACCGAAGTGCCCGAAAATCAACTGCTGGATGTCTGGGTCGAGTTGTTCGATCCGGGCACGCTGCCGGAAGATGAGGATGATGCCATGGGTTTGTCCATGGACATACGCGATGCAGAGGCACGCTACATGCCGGAGCAATTGCGTTCAGCCATGGAGGCAACCGGTTACTGGGGGGCGGTACGTGTGGTGCCGCAAAATACCGAAGGGGCAGAACTGCTGGTGCGTGGCACCATTATTGAATCTGACGGTGAACAGCTGGAACTGGAAATCACCGCGCTGGATGCAACCGGGCGTGAATGGTTCAACCGCAGTTACGAGGAAGAAATCGAGGCTGACGCCTACCGCCGCAGCGAGAACAGCGGTGATGATGTATTTTATTCGCTCTACCATGCTATCGCCAATGATCTGGCTGCCTTTCGTCAGCAATTGACAGCAAAGGATATTGTTAGTATTCACCAGGTTGCCGAGTTGCGTTTTGCCGCCGATCTGTCACCGGAAGCCTTCTCGGATTATCTTTCACTCGACAGCAAGGGGCGCTACAACGTCACACGTCTGCCGGCAGCCGGTGAGCCGATGTTCCGCCGAGTACTGGCAATACGTGATCGCGACTTCCTGTTAATCGATACCCTGAACGGTCACTTTGATAATTTTATTCGGGAAATGGATGCTCCCTATACCGAGTGGCGCAAGGCGCGCATTGAAGAGGCGGAAGCCTTGCGCAAGGTTGAAAATGATGCGCTGAAGCGCAAACTGATCGGTGCAGCGGCAATCCTCGGGGCAGTGGTGCTGGAGTCTTCAAACGGTGGAAATTACGGTACCTCGGTGCTGCGCGATTCGCTGATTCTCGGTGGTGCCTACGCTATCAAGTCCGGTTTTGACAGGGGCGCGGAAAGCGAGATTCACCGCGACACAATTATCGAGCTGGATGAATCGTTTTCTTCTGAAGCCAAACCGCTGGTGGTAGAAGTCGAGGGCGAGGTGCACGAGTTAACCGGCTCTGCCGAGGTTCAGTACGCGCAGTGGCGTGCCCTGCTAAAACGCATCTATGCTTCCGAGACCGGTTTTGCAGGTTCCTGAGGGCGGCCCGTCGTGTCGTCTGATAACCAGCGTGCTCGAAATCCTGTGACGCCGGATTTACACCCACCCGGCAGTGACAAGCCCGGCAGTTCTGCCGAGACGCCAGGTTACCGGGGTTTATGGTTGTCGCTGGCGGCCGTACTGATTGTGGGCTTGCTGGTGGTGCTCGCTTTGCCAACGCTCGTCAGTCAGCCGCCGCCCGTGCCAGTGGAGCCAGCCACAGCGGTTGTGCCACAGGTACAGAGTGACGAGGCCGCACAGGCAATGCAGGATTATTTACAGCTACGCGCAAAACTGGAACTCGAACAGGTATCACGCTGGGGTGAACCGGACTGGAGTCAAGCTGCGACCACGGCTGCGACCGGTTCGCGGCAAATGGCACAGCGACAATATCCCGGGGCGACTGCCAGTTACACACAGGCACGCCAGCGTCTGGAGCAGCTTGCTGCCGGGCGAGAGGGGCGACTGTCGGCAGCCCTGGCTGCCGCTGAACAGGCGCTGTCAAGCGGTGCAACAGCAACGGCAACCGGGCAGTTTCAGCAGGCGCTGCTGATAGAGCCACAACATGAGGCGGCGACCCGTGGGCTGGCAAGAGCGGCAGTGCGTGAAGAGGTACTGCAGGCGATGGCCAGCGGTGAGCAGGCAGAGGCGAGTAATGATCCGGCGATGGCGCTGCTTGCCTACCAGCAGGCAACTGTTCTTGATGCGGACTTTCAACCGGCGATACAGGCGATTAAGCGGCTTGAGGATCAGCTGGCGGCTACTGCTTTTGGTGTTGCCATGTCAGAGGCGCTGACGGCGCTTGATGCCGGGCGTTTGAATGATGCGGGCAAGGCACTGGCTAAAGCGGAAAAACTGCAGCCGCATGCAATTGCAGTTAGCGATGCAAGGCAACGACTGGCGCAGGCACGATTGCAGGCACAACTGTCACGCTTGCGACGTGAGGCGGCGCTGCAGGTGGCAGCAGAGAACTGGCAGGCAGCCTTTGACCTGTTCACGCGAGCGCTGACATTGGATGGTAGCGCCGGATTTGCGCAGGATGGCAAGACGCAGGCCAGTCAAAGACTCAAGCTGCATGCACAGTTTGATCATTACCTGGACAAACCGGAGCGGGTGTATTCGCCCGAGCCACTGGCAAATGCCGGTATCCTGTTAACTTCAGCCAGTGCTGCTCCGGCGGATGAGCCGCTACTGGCGCGCAAGATTGCTGCCTTGCAGACACTGGTTTCACAGGCGTCTACGCCCATACAGGTGCAGTTGCGTTCTGATGGCGAGACCGAGGTGGCAATTTATCATGTCGGCAAACTGGGACGTTTTGTGCAACATCAGCTGCAATTGTTGCCCGGAAACTACACGGTCATCGGCTCACGCCAGGGTTATCGCGATGTACGCAAGTCAATGAAAGTGTCCCCCGGCAGTGCCTCCGTGTCGCAACTGATAATCTGTGAGGAACAGATTTGAGTCGCCTGTTTGTTATTCATGATGTCCGTGGTGAGCGTCGTCTGGACGAGTCGGATTTGCCACTGTCAGTAGGTGGTACTGCGGCGGGCGATATTGTACTACCGGATGTCGCGGCTGGGGTGGTTGTCGCCCATATTGCGATCGCCGAGAGTCACCCTTATATACAACCGGCTGCCGATGCCACTGAGCAATTATTTCATAACCATGAGTTTCTGAATGGCTCAACCTGGTTAAAGTCAGG
>CAJQPV010000307.1 GCA_905480305.1 uncultured Gammaproteobacteria bacterium
CCTGTCTGCTGTTGGTCGCATGAAGTTCAATCGTCGTGTTGGTCGCGAGGAACTGACCGGTGAAGGTACGCTGTCGAAGGAAGACATTCTCGAAGTGATGAAGATTCTCATCGAGATCCGCAACGGTAATGGCTTTGTTGATGATATTGACCACCTCGGCAACCGTCGTATCCGTTGTGTTGGCGAGATGGCTGAAAACGTTTTCCGTATCGGCCTGGTGCGTGTTGAGCGTGCCGTGAAAGAACGTCTCAGCCTGGCCGAGTCCGACAGCCTGATGCCACAGGAACTGATTAACGCCAAGCCGGTTGCCGCTGCCATCAAGGAATTTTTTGGTTCCAGCCAGCTGTCGCAGTTCATGGACCAGAATAACCCGCTGTCAGAAGTCACCCATAAACGCCGTGTTTCGGCGCTGGGCCCGGGTGGTTTGACACGTGAGCGTGCCGGCTTTGAGGTGCGCGATGTGCACCCGACACACTACGGTCGTGTCTGCCCTATTGAAACACCGGAAGGCCCGAATATCGGCCTGATCAACTCGCTGGCTGTGTATTCGCGTACCAATGAATACGGTTTTCTGGAAACACCGTATCGCAAGGTTGTCGACACTCTCGTAACTGACGAGATTGTATACCTGTCGGCAATTGAGGAAGGCCAGTACACCATCGCCCAGGCAAATGCCAATGTCGATGCCAAGGGGCATCTGACGGACGAAATGGTGACCTGCCGTAATCAGAACGAGTTCATGACGTCATCGCCCGACAAGGTCGACTACATTGACGTGTCGCCAAAACAGATTGTATCGGTCGCGGCGGCGCTGATTCCGTTCCTTGAGCACGATGATGCCAACCGCGCATTGATGGGCTCGAACATGCAACGCCAGGCAGTACCGACGCTGATTACCGAGAAACCGCTGGTAGGTACCGGTATCGAACGTACTGTTGCTGTTGACTCGGGTGTGACCGTGGTTGCCAGGCGTGGCGGGGTGCTCGATTCTGTCGATGCCGGCCGCATCGTGGTGCGCGTTAGCGATGATGAAACGGTTGCCGGTGAGCCGGGCGTGGATATCTATAACCTCACCAAGTATACCCGCTCCAATCAGAATACCTGTATTAACCAGCGTCCATTGGTCAAGCCAGGTGATGTTGTGGCCCGTGGCGATGTACTTGCCGACGGTCCGAGCACCGACATGGGTGAGCTGGCACTGGGCCAGAACCTGCTGGTCGCCTTCATGCCCTGGAACGGCTATAACTTCGAGGACTCCATTCTGATTTCAGAACGCGTCGTTGAAGAAGATCGCTTCACCACCATCCATATTGAAGAACTGACTTCCGTTGCCCGTGATACCAAGCTGGGGCCGGAGGAAGTGACTGGCGATATTCCGAATGTAGGTGAGGGCGCGCTCTCCAAGCTGGACGAGTCCGGCATTGTCTACATCGGTGCCGAGGTCAAGCCCGGCGACATCCTGGTTGGCAAGGTTACGCCGAAGGGTGAGACCCAGCTGACACCGGAAGAAAAACTGCTACGCGCCATCTTTGGCGAAAAAGCGGCAGACGTAAAAGACACCTCACTGCGAGTGCCCAGTGGTATGGACGGCACCGTTATCGATGTGCAGGTGTTCACCCGCGATGGTGTCGACAAGGATGCCCGTGCACTGCAGATCCAGGAAGACCAGCTGTCACAGGTACGCAAGGACCTCAATGATCAGCTGCGCATCATGGAAGACGACATTTTTGATCGCGTCGAGACCATGCTGCAGGGCAAGGTTGCCGAGGGCGGTCCGAAAAACCTCGGTGCCGGCAGCAAGATTACCAGGGATTACCTGGCAGATATTGGTCGCGACAAGTGGTTTGAAATCAACCTGCGTAATGAAGATGCCAATGCAGACCTGGAAAAGACATCCGATCAGCTTAAGGAATTGCGCAAGCGCTTCGAGGAACGTCTGGAAGACAAGCGCGTCAAGCTGACCAGTGGTGATGACCTGGCGCCGGGCGTACTCAAAATGGTCAAGGTTTACCTGGCTGTCAAGCGTCGTATCCAGCCAGGTGACAAGATGGCCGGCCGCCACGGAAACAAGGGTGTTATCTCCATGATCAAGCCGGTCGAAGACATGCCGTTTTCCGAGGATGGAACGCCTGTTGATATCGTGCTGAATCCGCTGGGTGTGCCATCACGAATGAACGTTGGCCAGGTGCTGGAAACGCATCTCGGCTGGGCGGCCAAGGGGCTGGGTATCAAGATCGGCAAGATGCTGGAAGCGCAGCAAAAGGTGGTCGAGATCAGGAAGTTCCTGGACAAGGTTTACAACACCAGTGGCCACAAGGAAGACCTCAACTCACTGACTGATAACGAGATTTTAGAGCTGGCAAAGAACCTGGTCAAGGGTGTGCCGATGGCTACACCGGTGTTTGACGGTGCGCCCGAGGTGGCGATCAAGGAGATGCTGGAGCTGGCTGATTTGCCCACCAGCGGCCAGACAACCCTGTACGACGGTCTGACCGGTGATGCTTTTGAGCGGCAGGTCACCGTTGGCTATATGTACATCCTCAAGCTGAACCATCTGGTGGATGACAAGATGCACGCGCGTTCAACCGGGCCGTACAGTCTGGTTACCCAGCAACCGCTGGGCGGCAAGGCACAGTTCGGCGGGCAGCGTTTTGGTGAAATGGAAGTGTGGGCGCTGGAAGCCTACGGCGCTGCGTACACCCTGCAGGAAATGCTGACCGTGAAGTCGGATGACGTCAATGGCCGCACCAAGATGTACAAAAATATTGTTGATGGTAACCATCAGATGGATGCCGGCATGCCCGAGTCCTTTAATGTGCTGGTGAAGGAAATTCGCTCGCTGGGCCTGAACATGGAACTGGGTCAGGACTAGAAACCGGTAATTCGATACTCAACGCACAGGTGAGACGATGAAAGATTTACTAAATTTACTGAAACCGCAGGGTCAAACTGATGACTTCGATACCATTCGTATCGGTCTGACGTCACCCGACATGATTCGCTCCTGGTCGTACGGCGAGGTGAAGAAGCCGGAAACCATCAATTACCGTACCTTTAAACCGGAACGCGATGGTCTGTTTTGCGCCAAGATCTTTGGCCCGGTGAAAGACTACGAATGCCTTTGTGGCAAGTACAAGCGACTCAAGCATCGCGGTGTCGTGTGTGAGAAGTGTGGCGTTGAAGTCACCCTCGCCAAGGTGCGTCGTGATCGCATGGGACACATTGAGCTGGCCAGTCCGGCAGCACATATCTGGTTTCTGAAATCACTGCCATCACGTATTGGTCTGTTGCTGGATATGACCCTGCGCGATATCGAACGGGTGCTGTATTTCGAGGCGTTTGTGGTGGTTGATCCGGGCATGACGACGCTGGAGCGTGGTCAGTTACTTTCTGATGAGGCTTACCTGGAGGCAATCCAGGAAAATGGCGACGAATTTGATGCCCGCATGGGTGCCGAGGCGGTTTTTCAGCTGCTGAAGGGCATTGACCTGCAGGTTGAGGCCGCACGCTTGCGTGATGAAGTCGGCGCGACCAAGTCAGAGACCAAGCTGAAACGGCTGGCCAAGCGATTGAAGCTGGTCGAGTACTTTATTGAATCCGGTAACAAGCCCGAGTGGATGGTCATGACGGTCTTGCCGGTGTTGCCACCTGAACTGCGTCCGCTGGTGCCGCTGGATGGCGGCCGCTTTGCGACCTCTGACCTGAATGACCTGTACCGCCGTGTTATTAACCGCAACAACCGTCTGAAGCGACTGCTGGAACTGAGTGCGCCGGATATTATCGTACGTAACGAAAAGCGCATGTTGCAGGAATCGGTTGATGCGCTGCTGGATAACGGTCGTCGCGGTCGTGCCATTACCGGTACCAACCGCCGTCCGCTGAAGTCGCTGGCTGACATGATCAAGGGCAAGCAGGGGCGTTTTCGCCAGAACTTGCTCGGCAAGCGTGTCGATTACTCGGGTCGTTCCGTGATCGTGGTGGGTCCGACGCTGATGTTGCATCAGTGTGGTCTGCCCAAGCGCATGGCGCTGGAACTGTTCAAGCCGTTTATCTTCAGCAAGCTGCAGTTCCGCGGTCTGGCAACCACTATCAAGGCAGCCAAGAAGCTGGTCGAACGCGAGGGTCCGGAAGTCTGGGATATTCTCGAGGATGTAATTCGCGAACACCCGGTGATGTTGAACCGCGCGCCGACCCTGCACCGTCTGGGTATCCAGGCGTTTGAGCCGGTATTGATTGAAGGCAAGGCGATTCAGCTACACCCGCTGGTGTGTGCGGCTTTTAATGCAGACTTTGACGGCGACCAGATGGCGGTTCATGTGCCGTTGTCTATCGAGGCGCAGCTTGAGGCGCGTGCCCTGATGATGTCGTCCAATAACATTCTGTCACCGGCCAGTGGCGAGCCGATTATCGTGCCGTCCCAGGACGTGGTGCTGGGGCTGTATTACCTGACGCGGGAATCCATCAACGCCAAGGGCGAGGGTATGGTGTTTGCCGATGTAGCTGAAGTACACCGCGCTTACCAGAGCAAGGTGGTTTCACTGCAGGCAAAGGTCAGGGTGCGCATTAACCGCCATGAGTATGACGAGGACGGCAATGCACAGGAACAGACCGGCCTGGTTGAAACAACCGTGGGTCGTGCGCTGTTATCCGACATTATTCCCACCGGCCTGACCTTCGATCTGGTCAACCAGAATATGACCAAGAAGGCGATTTCAAACCTGATTAATGCCTGTTACCGCCGGGTGGGTCTGAAAGAAACAGTTATCTTTGCGGATCAACTGATGTACACGGGTTTCTCTTATGCAACCCGGGCAGCCGTATCGTTTGGTATCAACGACATGGTCATTCCCGAGGTCAAGCAGAAGATTCTTGCCGAGGCAGAAGAAGAAGTGCTGGAAATCCAGAACCAGTACACCTCCGGTCTTGTAACCATGGGTGAGCGTTATAACAAGGTAGTGGATATCTGGTCGCGTACCAATGACCAGGTAGCCAAGGCCATGATGGACGTGCTCGGCAACGAAGAGGTTATCGATGCCAAGGGCAACAAGGTCAAGCAGCCATCATTTAACTCGGTATACATGATGGCCGACTCCGGCGCGCGTGGTTCAGCTGCCCAGATACGTCAGCTTGCCGGTATGCGTGGCCTGATGGCGAAGCCGGACGGCTCCATTATCGAGACGCCAATTACGGCGAACTTCCGCGAAGGGCTGGACGTGTTGCAGTACTTTATTTCCACTCACGGTGCACGTAAGGGTCTGGCTGATACCGCGTTGAAGACAGCCAACTCCGGTTATCTGACGCGTCGACTGGTAGACGTTGCACAGGACCTGGTTGTTATCGGTGACGACTGTGGCACTGAGAAGGGGCTGGATCTGACGCCGCTGGTTGAAGGTGGCGATGTGGTTGAACCCTTGCGTGAACGTGTGCTGGGTCGTTTTACCGCCGAGGACGTCAAGCGTCCCGGTACCGACGAGGTGGTTGCACCAACGGGTACGCTGCTGGATGAGGCCTGGGTCGATAAACTGGAAGCGCTCGGTGTTGACGAGATGAAGGTACGTTCGCCAATTACCTGTGAAAACCGCTATGGTGTCTGTGCCGCCTGTTATGGCCGTGACCTGGCGCGCGGGCATATGGTTAATGCCGGTGAGGCGGTCGGTGTGATCGCAGCGCAGTCAATCGGTGAGCCCGGTACGCAGCTAACCATGCGTACCTTCCACATCGGTGGTGCCGCCAGTCGTGCGGCCACCGTCAGCAGCGTCGAGGCCAAGTACGGCGGCGCGGTTCGTCTGCATAACATCAAGACGGTCACCAACAAGAATAATCACCTGGTTGCCGTGTCGCGTTCAGGTGAACTGGGTATTGTCGATGAGTTTGGCCGTGAGCGTGAGCGTTACAAGGTGCCTTATGGTTCTGTTATTAGTGCTGCTGAAGGCGACAAGGTAGAGGGCGGTAACGTTATTGCGACCTGGGATCCGCATACCCATCCGATTGTCACAGAGGTCGCGGGTTTCGCGAAGTTCAGTGATTTTATCGAGGGTGTCAGTGTGCGGGAGACTTCCGATGAAATTACTGATCTCACCAGTCTG
>CAJQPV010000308.1 GCA_905480305.1 uncultured Gammaproteobacteria bacterium
CAGATCACCCGGATAAGGTGCCGTCGCCAGTCCTTCTGCTTCTTTACCCAGTTTTACGCAATTTACTGTTCGTGTCATGATGATCTCGCAAGTCCTGTTGTACTGCCAAACGCTGCAGTAATTTTTCGACGGGCGCAGCCAGCCCGCGCTCATCAGTACCACTGGTGTTATACCAAAGCCGGTACGGTGCTTCCATGACCATTTCCCGGTCAGCACCCATACCGGCTAATACCGGGGTAATATCGAGGTGAAAGTGGCTGAAGCTATGCCGCACCACCGGCCATACGCTAACATCTGTAGCCTCGATACCCAGCGAATCACGGCAGTGTCCGGCAACTGCAGCAACTTCCGGCAGCTCCGGAAAACTCCACAAGCCACCCCAGATACCGGCAGGCGGCCGCTGCTCCAGTAACACGTCACCCTCGGCATTACACAACATCAGCATGCATACCGAGCGCACCGGCAAGGTCTTTTTCGGACGTGGCGAAGGATAATCCATTTGTTTACCGGCAGCATGCGCCGCACAACTGCCACTAACCGGGCAGTCAGCACAGCGCGGCCGCGTTCGTGTACAGAGTGTTGCCCCCAGGTCCATAATCGCCTGCGTATAAGCGGCAGTGCGTTGTGCCGGTGTATATCGTTCTGCCAGCACCCATAACTGTTTCAGTACGCGCGCCTGTCCCGGCCAACCGTCAACGGCATGGTAACGCGTTAGCACGCGCTTCACGTTGCCATCCAGGACAGGGTAATACTGGTCGCCGGCAAGCGACAGAATCGCTCCCGCGGTAGAGCGACCTATTCCCGGCAAGGCCAGCACGTCATCAAAACTGTCCGGAAACTTGCCCTTGAATAGTTCGACCAACTGCTGCGCTGCCGCATGCAAATGGCGGGCACGCGCGTAATAACCGAGTCCGGACCAGTGATGCAGCACCTGGTCCTGCCCTGCCTCTGCCAGGCTTTGTATCGTCGGGAAGCGCGCCATGAAACGCTCATAATACGGAATCACCGTGGCCACCTGCGTTTGCTGCAGCATGATTTCAGACACCCATACGCGATAAGGCGTTGGCTGCACCTGCCAGGGCAGGTGCTTGCGTCCGTAATGGTCATACCAGTCCAGCACAGCGTCACTGAAATCCGCAGCCGGCATGTCACTACTGCGCATCGCCGATCCCTTCTATATATGTAGCGGTTTCGGCCACTTCCCTGACAAGTTCTCTTTCTATCAACCAGGTCCCGATCACAGGTGGCACCCAGAAGTCCGGCTCGAATGTTTCGCTAAACTGCAACTCGGTGGCGGCACCGTCAGCGGTAATTTTCCAGCGTGCATCACCGCCACGAAAATCACCGGCACCCGGTACCATGACGGCCACCACGGTATGTGAATCAAGCAGTGTGACATCCTGCACCTGCTGCACCCGCTTGCAAAACACCAGGATGCAGACCCTGATGACACTGTGAACGCGGTGGCGGTTACCCTGACTTTCCAGCACAGCGCTTGCTTCGATAGATGGATTAATGGCCGGGAGATTGGAAAAATCGGTGATCGACCCATACACACGCGCGGGCGGCGCTTCGATGCGGGCAGTAACCGAGAGGCTGTAGATGTCGCCATCGCGGCTGACACTCGAATCCTTAATGGTACCCGCCTGCGTCAGGCACGGCAGTAGCAACAGGCCGAGACACAGCTGACGCAGACAAGCTTTACAAACACCCGGGGCGTGCACCGAGCCACGCAACGACACTATTTAAAAATATCCTTTAACAGTTTGTCGCCCAGCTCATCTCCGATTTTTTTCTGCAGTTTCTTTTTCTCTTTCTCAACCTTTTTCTCCACTTCAGCCTTCGCCGCATCACTCAACACAGCCGCGAGATCCGGTGCATAGGTCGGCTTGCTGAAGGTGCCACCCACATGCACCGGTATCGACAGGCCTTTAAGCTCTTCAATGCCTTCGCCACCCTGGCCTTTCAGGGAACCGACAAACTTGGTGGTCAGGGTGTAATCGATAGTTTCCTGCGGCAGGCTGACCGTGCCGGCACCGGTAATGCGCAGCAACGGTGATTGCATCAACAGGTCATCATTGACGACCTTGCCACTGGTGATTTTCGCCGTACCTTTCATAAGGGCGAAATCGGTTTGATTCGGCCCGGTCTGTGCCGGTGCCGATTCACCTTTGATCTTTGCCTGTGCACTGCGAATCAGCGACGCGATGTTCACGCCCTTGATAGCGCCATCGGTAAATTCAAAACCCGCCGTGCCAGTGAGCGTCTGCTTGATATTCGCAGACGACAGGCCGACACCCGTCAGCGTTGCATTGACGTTGGCGGTACCCAGTATCTGCTCCTTGCCGGTGAGATCCTTGAGCAAGGGACCGGCCTGCACGCCAGTCAGCTTTTCATTCACCGAGAAGCGTGGCGTATCCTGGCGCGCATCCAGGCTGGCATCTGCCTGCACTGCGCCACCATACAATTTCGCATTGAACGGCTTGAGGTTGAGCACGCCGTCTTTTGCCTTCAGCTGAATATCAATATCACTGCTACGCAAACCGGATGCCTGCAACTTGCCCACACTCAGCCGCACGTCGAGATTCAGGGCACGCAAGGTATCCAGTGGCAGCTCGGGCTCGCCAGATGCAGGCGCCGCAGAAGCCTGCTTGCCCGCCTTCGCTGGCGCCGCATCAGCCGGTGCCGGCGGCGGCATGTAACGGTCAAGGTTAAACTGGTCGAGCGTGGCCGTCAGTTTAATCGCCGGCGCATCGAACTGCTCGATCCGCGCATTGCCCTCAAGCTGCGAATCATCCAGCTGCACGGTCAGTGCCGTGGCCGCAAAATGCTGTAACGAGGCATCCCACGTCAGGCTTGCAACCGCCTTGCCAAGTACGGCCGGGTCCGCCGTCTGCGGGGCCTCCTGCCCGAGCGCCTGCAGCAACTCGCGAGGTGAAAATTCGGCAATGTCCAGGGTACCCTTGAAGCGCGGATCGTCGCTGCTGATAGCGGTACCCTGCAACTGACCTGTCACGTTCAGCCCCAGCGCATCGACTGCCAGGCCGGACAACGACAGTGTCTGTGCGGCAAGATCCAGCTTTAGAGCGGTGCTCATCGCCGCCTCCAGGTGCCCCCCGGGCACACCCTCACCATCAAGATTCACAGCCAGTGTTGCCGCTGTGATGGTGACCGCATCCATGGCTTCTGCCAGCAGGATGTCGCCGCTCAATTCAAACTGCCCGCGTACAGCCGGCTGGGTCGCCGCCATATTGAAACGCAGTTCAAGATCAAACGCCTCACCCGGCTCAATGGAGCCGGTCGTGAAAGACAGTTCGTTAATTTCATAGACGGCATCGGTGGAGCGGTCATCCCAGTGCAACTGCGCATCGCTGACCTCAATGCTGCCTATCTCGAAACGCTCCAGTGCCTTGCCGCTTGATGCAGTTCCGGTCTTGTCACCGCCCTCTGCAGGTTTCTTCGCCGGGGTGTCGGCCGCTTCAAGCTGTGCCGTAATATCCGCCCAGTTGGTTACCCCCTGTTTATTCTTGCCCAGGTTCAGTCGCAGGCCGTCGAGCCTGACCGTGTTTACTTCCAGTTGCTTGCGCAGCAACGGTAGCAACTTGACCCGCACCTCCACGGCTTCCATGCGCGCCATGTAGGGTGCAGCAAAGCCTTCTGCATTACTGAGCTGCGTCGGCCCGATATCCAGTCCCAGCCACGGGAATACCGACAGGGCCAGATCACCTTCGATACTCAGCGTACGGCCCGTCTGCTTTTCTACGGTTGCCGCGATCTCGTCCTTGTAGTCATTGGGATCAATCACCAGCGGCAATACAACCACAGCAATCACCACCAGAACGACCAGCAATGCAACCAGTCCGAGAAGAATTTTCAGTAATTTACCCATGGGTTTTCCTTATGGCCATTGTTATTGACTCCCGGCAAAAGCGGGTTCTATCTACGCATCCAGCACTGCTATTTTGACGGATATCATCCGCTCCTGCAGGACGCATGTCTCAATCTGTGTAGTGTGGCCCAGAGACACCCATAAAAAAAGGGGTGCGCGGTTACCCGCACACCCCTTTTTGGTCAGCCGATACCAGAGTACCGGCTAAAGCTTCACCGGGTCTTAGACACCCGTGTCAGCTTCTACGCTGGTTTCTTCAACCTTGGTGGATATTCCCTGAAAACGAGCCTTGCGAGACGCTTCGAACTCGGCGCGACGGGCATCAGAAGCCTTCTTGAACTCAGCCATACGTGCATCCATCTCGGCTACGCGAGCCTGGTGCTGCTC
>CAJQPV010000309.1 GCA_905480305.1 uncultured Gammaproteobacteria bacterium
CGGCAAGATTGCCAAGCAGGTATTTGAGGCGATGTGGAAGGGTGAGGGCAGTGCCGACGAGATTATCGAGCAACAGGGTCTGAAACAGATATCGGATTCGTCTGCCATCGAAGGCATTATCAGGGAAGTGCTGGACAATAACCCGAAGCAAGTCGGGCAGTACCGTGGCGGCCAGCAAAAACTGTTCGGCTTTTTTGTCGGCCAGGTAATGAAAGCCACCCAGGGCAAGGCCAATCCGGCGCAGGTCAACGAGTTGCTCAAGAAATTGCTGGACAGCTGACGGGTACGCTGCGCTTTACCCATCCTGCTTAAACACGACAACATGTTTTTGCAGGAGCGGACCTTGTCCGCGATTGCGGTGTATCTAAAACAATCGCGGACAAGGTCCGCTCCTACATTCTATGTGGACTCTCCGGACCCATGAAAATCATCGCTGATGAAAACATCCCCTGTGTGGAGCAGGCCTTCGCTTCGCTGGGAGAGGTGACGTTATTGCCCGGGCGTGGCATGCAGCCCGGGCAGGTGCATGATGCCGACATCCTGCTGGTACGTTCAGTGACGTCTGTTGACCAGGCACTGCTGCAGGATTCAGCCGTTCGTTTTGTCGGTTCGGCAACCATCGGTTTCGATCATGTAGACCGTGCCTGGCTGCTACAGCAGGGGATCGGCTTTACCACGGCGCCGGGTAGTAATGCCGTCTCTGCTGCAGAATATGTTGTCAGTGCCTTGCTGCTGATGGCGCAGCGCAAGGGCTTTGACCTGAAGCAGAAAACTGTTGGCATCATCGGTTGTGGCAATGTCGGTTCACGGCTGCGCAGCCGGCTTGCCGTACTGGGTATGCGCAGTGTGGTCAATGATCCGCCGCTGCAGGCGCAGGGTGGGCATGATGATTTTGTCTCACTGGATGAAGTGCTGCAGGCAGATGTTATTAGCGTGCATGTGCCGTACACCCGTGATGGTCTGCACCCGACACATCATCTTGTCGATGCCGCAGTACTGCAGCAGCTGCCAGCGGATGCGCTGTTTATCAATACCTCGCGCGGTGCGGTTACAGACAACGACGCGCTCAACAGCCTGCTGGGGGAGCGCGCTGACTTGTCGGTGGTGCTGGATGTCTGGGAAGGTGAGCCGGCCATCAATACGCAACTGCTCGAAAGGGTTTGTATCGGAACGCCGCATATTGCCGGCTACAGCCTCGATGGCAAACTGCGCGGTACGGAAATGATTTATCAGGCGGCCTGTGAATTTTTCGGGCAGGCCGGACAATGGTGCGCGGCAGAGAGCCTGCCGGCGGCTGCGGTGATCGAGCTTGCTGAGACAGAGAAGCTGTCATTTGCAGCGCAGCTGCACAGCGCAGTGTCGGCTTGCTATGACATAGGCGCTGATGATGCGCGTCTGCGTGCCATGCTTGCCTTGCCTGCTGCTGCACAGCCAGCCTTTTTTGACCGTTTGCGAAAAGAGTATCCGGTCAGGCGGGAATTCTCCGAAACTGCTGTATCACTGGATCCGGCCCTGGACGAACTTGCACAGCTGTTGCGCGGGCTGGGTTTTGCCGTTACGCAGTCAGCCTGAATCTTTGCCGCTGCAGACGGTACAGGCAGGGTCTTTTTTTAATATCAGTGTGCGCCACTCGTGCCTAAAACCATCAAAGACGAGCAGTCGGCCTGCGAGGGTTTCACCGACTGCGGCAATGACCTTGATGGCTTCCAGTGCCTGCAGTGAACCGATAATGCCGACCAGCGGAGAAAGTACGCCATTGTCGCTGCAGGTCTGGTCGGCTTCTTCGCCTTCCTTGTAGAGGCAGTGGTAGCAGGGACCGTTTTCACGTCTTGAGTCGAATACCGCAAGCTGCCCCTCCATACGAATGGCAGCGCCGGATACCAGCGGGGTTCGATGTGTTACGCAGGCATGGTTGACGGCAAAGCGGGTGGCGAAATTATCGCTGCAGTCGAGCACGACATCGGCAAGCCTGACTTCCTCATCCAGTGCATCACCCTGCAATGCGGCTGCAACCGGCGACACCCGGATTTCGGGGTTCACCTGTTTCAGTGAGTCTTCTGCCGAGTCGGCCTTGTTGCGGCCAATGTCGTTATCGTGATGTAACAGTTGACGTTGCAGGTTCGACAGCTCAACGCTGTCCGGGTCTGTAATCACGATGTGTCCAACCCCGGCCGCAGCAAGATACATGGCTGCCGGTGAGCCAAGCCCGCCGGCACCGATAATCAATGCGCGGGCAGCCAGCAGTTGTTCCTGTCCGTCAATATCGATCTGCGGCAGCATAATCTGGCGACTGTAGCGAAGCAGTTGCGCATCGTTCATCGGGGCAAGCGGGGCAGGTTGTTACAGGTAACGACGCAGGTGTTCCGGTCGATGGTCTTGACAGCCGTGAGGGCGGCGCAGGTAGCGGCTAATAAAGGCGTCACGGGTACAGTCTGCCTGGTCATGCCGGTTGTCGGTGCGGTCGCTGCATTCAATGTCTTCTATGTAATAACACAATGCGCGCACTGCCCGGCAAAATAAACTGGTGCGCAGCCTGTAGCCAAATTCTGTTAACAGCCCTTCGATTATCTGCAGAGTGATTTCACGAACGTTGTAGCTCACCAGCAGGTGATCGGATTTGATAACCTTGACGTGTAACACCCCGCGTACGTCGCGTAATAACTCGGCGGCGGACTCTGCGTAGTGCGGATCCTGACTTGGTTCGGTTAGCCAGATGGACCGGTTTTTGAGTTTTTCACTCACTTATCCATCGTAGCGCTGTGAGTGGAAATAGCAAGGCCTCGCTGGTGGAAGAAGCGCTATTTAGTCGAGTTCTAAAAGAGGTGGGTGGCAAACACTGTCTGACAATTATGACTGTACGCCTGTACCCCTCTCCCCCCGGAGGGGCGGGGAGGGGGTTAGATAAAGGCGCTGTACCTGACTAATATTCAGATTCAAAGACCTGTAGATGATATTGCCTGTTTTAATAAGACCTTAGTCTTTACTCCCGCTCCCCATCCCTCTCCCGGGGGGGCGGGGGGTGAAGAAAGCAGCGGTTGTAGCCGTCCGGGAAATTAATGCTTGCCCACAACAACCCGGTCCATCCCGGTGTCGTCCTGGTGATCGACGACATGACTGAATCCGCAAGTCACGAGCAATTGTGTCACTGCGTCACGCTGCTGATAGCCATGTTCCATCAATAACCAGCCGCCTGTGCGCAGGTGTTGTCGGGCACAGTGCGCAATCTTTGTCAGGTCATCCATTCCTTGCGGACCGGCGGCCAGCGCAGTGTGAGGTTCAAAACGGACATCACCCTGCTGCAGGTGCGGGTCGCTGTCCTTTATGTAAGGCGGGTTGCTGACAATGACATCAAACTGGCGACCTTCCAGTGGCGTACACCAGTCACCGCACAGGAATTCAATATTTTCAATACCGAGTTGTTTCGCGTTGGCTGAGGCTGTCTCAATTGCGGCGGCTGAAACATCTGTTGCCAGCAACTGACAGCCTGGTCGCTCATGAGCAATCGCCAGTGCGATGGCGCCACTGCCGGTACCAAGGTCAGCAATGACTGCGTGACTGTCTGCGGGGATGCGTTCCAGTGCCAGTGTAACCAGTGTCTCTGTCTCCGGCCGCGGAATCAGTGTGGCAGGTGTGACGGCAAGTGGCAGTGACCAGAATTCCCGTTGCCCGGTCAGGTAAGCGACAGGTTCACCCTGCCGGCGTGCCTGCAGCAGCCGCTGAAAGCTTTGCTGTTGTTCGGCAGACGGAATCTTTTCAGGCCAGGCGCGTAGATGACTGCGCGCCTGGCCGAGTGCGTGTGCGAGTAATACCTCGGCATCCAGTTGCGCGCTGTCCGTGGTCAGCAGGCCGGTGGCCTGTGCAAGCAGTTGCCTGATGGATGCCGGCTCAGCCGTTTTGTTCATTCAGTGCGGTCAACAGGTCGGCCTGGTATTCATTGATTAGCGGTTCGATCGCCAGGTCCAGGTCGCCGGCCATGAAATCGTCCAGCTTGTAGACCGTCAGGTTGACGCGATGGTCGGTCATGCGTCCCTGTGGGAAGTTATAGGTGCGAATCCGTTCGGAGCGATCGCCGCTGCCAACCAGTGTACGGCGCGCCTCGGTTTCTTCGGCTTTTTGTGCCGCCAGCTGCGTGTTCAGCAGCTTGGCCGACAGCAGTGACAGTGCGCGTGCGCGGTTCTTGTGTTGCGAGCGTTCGTCCTGGCATTCCACCACGATGCCGGTGGGGAGGTGTGTCAGCCGGATGGCCGAGTCGGTCTTGTTGACGTGTTGTCCGCCGGCGCCGGAGGCGCGAAAGGTGTCGACTTTCAGATCTGAGGGATTGATGTCAACCGAATTGATTTCATCGGCTTCCGGCAGGATCGCCACGGTGGCCGCCGAGGTGTGGATGCGGCCCTGTGATTCGGTTTCCGGTACGCGTTGCACGCGATGTGCGCCGGACTCGAACTTCAGCCGGGAATAGGCACCCTGGCCGACGATGCGTGCAATGATTTCGCGGTAGCCGCCGTGCTCACCGAGGCTTTCATTGAGAATCTCGACCTGCCAATTGTTGTTTTCCGCGTAGCGCGAATACATGCGAAACAGGTCGCCGGCAAAAATGGCGGCTTCATCACCACCGGTACCGGCGCGGATTTCCAGGAAGATATTGCTATTGTCGTGCGGGTCTTTCGGTAACAACAGTTTTTGTAGTTCAAGTTCCAGTGTGTCGATGTCAGCGTTTGCCCGTTGCAGCTCATCTTCCGCCATACTTTTCATGTCGGGGTCGGGATCCTTGAGCATTTCCTGTGCCGAGACGATGTCATCCTGTGCCTGTGACCAGGCGCTGAATGCATCAACCACCGGGGTCAGCTGCGCATACTCCATGGACAGGTTGCGATAGTTGTCCTGGTTGGCAATGGTGTCTGCGTCAGACAATAATGCGCTGACCTCGCTGTGGCGTTCCTGTATCTGTTCGAGTTTTCGGATGATGCTTGTTTGCATGATTATTTATCGCGGGTATTGAGCTGGAACAGTTTGCGTACCGCTTCCAGCAAGCCGGTCTCACCTTCAGCTGCTGCGTTGCGCAGATTAACGCTGGGATTGTGTGACAGTTTCCTGACCAGGTTGCGGGTCAGTGTTTCGATGACTTCCTGTGGCGGCGTACCGTTTTCAAGTTGTCGTCCGGCCTTTTCTATTGCCGCTTCGCCAAGGGACTCTGCATACTCGCGATAGGCGCGCACCGTGGGAACAGCATCCAGCGATTGTACCCAGGCCATGAAGCGCTCCACCTGATCATCGATGATTTCTTCGGCCTGCAGTGCGGCTTCCTCGCGTGAGCGCAGGTTTTCATCAATGACTTGCTGGAGGTCATCCACGGTATAAAGGTAAACATCATCAAGCTCGGCAACGTCGGCTGCAATATCCTGTGGCACTGCAATATCCACCATGAATACCGGGCGATGCTTGCGCTTTTTCAGTGCGGCCTGCATCTGCTTGCGTGAAATCAGTGGTTCAGTACTGCCGGTTGAAGAAATGACGATGTCGGCCTCTTCAAGGTGCGTGCTTATCTCGTCGAGTCCGATGCCGTAGCCGTTGAATTGTGCAGCCAGGTCATGGGCGCGCGACACGGTACGGTTGGCGACGATTATTTTTCCAATCCCCTGGTCATGCAGATGCCGGGCGGTCAGTTCGATGGTTTCACCGGCACCGATCAGCAGGGCTGTCTGGTCTTCCAGCTTGCCGAAGATTTGTCGCGCCAGGCTGACGGCAGCAAAGGCGACGGACACCGGGCTGGCGCCGATGGCGGTGTCGGTGCGTACCTGCTTGGCAACCGAGAAGGTGTGCTGGAACAGCCGGTTTACCAGTGTGTCGATGCTGTTGGCCTGCAGCGAATGCTGGTAGGCCTCCTTCATCTGACCCAGTATCTGCGGTTCACCGAGGATCATGGAATCCAGTCCGGCGGCGACGCGCAGCACATGACGAACGGCGTCCGCCTGCTGGTAATTATATAAGTGTGGTAACAGGCTCTCCGATTCAAGCTGGTGGAAACGGCACAGCCAGTCGGTGATTATATCGTCAGATGTATTATCGCGGCTGCAATAAACCTCGGTGCGGTTGCAGGTCGAAACAATGGCCGCCTCATGTATACCGTCCAGCGCGGTCAGCTCCGCCAGTGCGCGGGCGAGCTGCTCCGGCGGAAACGCCACCTGCCCGCGAACCTCCACGGGCGCGGTGCGGTGATTTATGCCAAGCACGGTCAAATACATGTCAAATTAAAGGAAATCCGGAAGTGAACGCAAAATTCTGCATGGCGGGGGCAGTTAATACAAGCCGGAGGCGAATCCTGATGCATCCATCCGTTTTATACAACCAGTGGCGTTAATTGCTGTCTATTTATTCAGTGACTGCTTCGCAGCGTGTTGGTGAGGCTGTTAGAATGCCAGTGATGGAGAATCTGATGATTGAAGTGAATCGATTAACCCGCCGTATCGGGCTGGTTACCCTGATTGCCGCGTCGCTGCTTTCGTGCGCCGCTTCAGGCAATCGCAGTACTACACCGGAGCAGGTTGAGAACCCGCACCTGCCGCAGACGACCTCTGCCGGGGCGGAACAGCAACAGCTGCTGCCTGAACAGCAGCTCACCGACGACCTGGTGTTTGATATCCTGCTGGCGGAGATCGCCGGTCAGCGTGGTGAGTTGGATACCTCTGTGCCGCATTATCTGCAAGCAGCTGAAAATGCTAGGGATCCACGTGTCGCCGAGCGCGCTGTGCAAATTGCCTCCTTCGCCAAACAGTTCGCTATTGCCGAGCGGGCAGCGCGTCGCTGGGTGGAGCTGGCGCCCGATGATGTCGAGGCGCACAAGGCACTGACGGTGCTGGCGTTACACCTCGGCGATACGGATGAAGCTATCACGCAGCTGGATTACCTGATCAAGATTACTGATGATCCCCAGGAAGGCTACAGCCTGGCGACGGCATTACTGGCGCGTAATCCGGACAAGCAAGCGGCACTGGCCGCCATGGAAAGGCTGGTTGCCTACCATCCCGAGAGCCCGCATGCGTGGATGGCCTTGAGCCGTATGTCGGTGAACGTTGACAAGCTCGACAAGGGACTGGATGCCGTTAACAAGGCGCTGGACCTGAGCCCGGCCTTGCCGGATGCGATGATTCTGAAAGCACAGATACTGGTGCGGATGGAACGCAAGGCGGAAGCCACGCAGGTGCTGGAAACGGCCGTCAGCAAACACCCGGACAATACCATGCTGCATTTTGCCTACGGACGCATGTTGCTCGACGGTGATGATCTTGAGGGTGCCAGAAAGCAGTTCGGCCGGGTGGTGGAGCTGAATCCGGAGAATGCCGAGGGCCTCTATTCGCTGGCCTTGCTGGAGCTGGAAACAAAGCAGTACAAGGCTGGCGAGAAGCATTTAAAACAACTGCTGAAGCTGCGGCCGGATGAACAGAATGCCTATTATTACCTTGGTTATTCTGCGCTGGAGCAGGGTAACAATGATGCCGCGTTGCAGTGGTACCGGAAGGTTGAAGGCGGAGACTACTGGAGCCAGTCGCAATTGCGGATTGCTGAAATCCTTGTTCGCCAGGGCAAGGTGGATGGCATGCAAAATCACATGCGCACATTGCGTGGCAAGAACCCGGACCAGCGCTTGACCCTGTACCTGATTGAAGGCCAGGTGCTGACCGATGCGGGCCTCAACAAGGAATCATTTGATCTCTATGGCTCGGCACTGCAGGAAAGTCCGGACAATGAAGAGTTGTTGTACTCGCATTCGCTGGCCGCCGAGAAGCTCGGCAAGCTCGATGTCGCGGAACGCGACATGCGCCGTATTCTCAAGAATGACCCGGAGAATACCCGTACCCTGAATGCGCTGGGTTACACCCTGGCTGACCGTACCGACCGTTACCAGGAAGCACTGAGCTATATAAACCGTGCCTATGCACAGGAGCCGAATGATCCGGCCATTATCGACAGTCTTGGCTGGGTACACTTTCGTCTCGGCAATCTCGAGGAAGCGCACCGCTTGCTGCTGCAGGCCTGGGAGATGACCGGCAACAGTGAAATTGGCGCACATCTCGGTGAGGTCATGTGGGTTCAGGGTGATCATGAAGGCGCCCGTCGGATCTGGGATGCTTCGCTGGCATCAGATCCGGATAACGTTATGCTTTTAAAGGTTATTAACCGCTACACCCCATGAAACACCTGGTGGCCTTGCTGGCGGTGCTGTTGCTGGCCGGTTGTGCTACCACCCCCGCACCACGCGGCGGCCAGAGCGCTGCTTTATTATCCGCCTGGCAACTCAACGGTCGCGTGTCGCTCACCCGTGGTGAAGAGGGTTGGCACGCGAGTCTGCGCTGGCAGGAACAGGCTGACAGCTATTTTCTCAAGATTTCCGGTCCCCTGGGGCAGGGTGGCTTCCAGTTGAACGGCGACAGCCATGGAGTGGTGCTGGTGGACGCCGACGGGCAGACCTTTGCTGCCCGGGATGCCGATGCGCTGTTGCAGCAGGTGGCGGGCTGGCAATTACCCGTGACGGGATTGCGTTACTGGATCAGGGGCTTGCCGGCGCCAGCGGCCGCTAAGGCAGAGGCACGCCGGGATGAGTCTGGTCGGTTGAGCCAGCTGACCCAATCGGGATGGACAATAAAATATAATAGATATCAATTGGTTAATGGAGTTTCTCTGCCAGGCAAGCTGCAGCTGTTACATGACGATATTTCTGTGCGTATTGTGGTTGATAAATGGGAGTTGGGCGCTGTTGCCCCCCGTTTACCATGAACATCGCTGATATTCCAGCTTCAGCCAGTGGTCCCTGGCCAGCGCCAGCGAAGCTCAACCTGCTGTTGCATATCACCGGCCAGCGTGCGGATGGCTACCATGAACTGCAGACCCTGTTTCAGTTTTTGACCTTTGGCGACTGGCTCTATTTTGATCTGCGAAGCGATGCTGACGTGCAGCTGTCCGGGGAGCCGGCCGGGGTCGCTGCAGCGGATGATTTGACTGTGCAGGCGGCAATATTACTAAAGGAATCAACCGGGTGTAGCAGCGGTGTGAGTATTTATAACGACAAACGCCTGCCTTCAGGCGGCGGTCTGGGCGGTGGCAGCTCGGATGCCGCAACCACGCTGGCGGTACTCAACAAGCTCTGGAAGCTGGGGCTTTCGCTGGATGAACTGGCCGGGCTGGGCCTGCGCCTGGGGGCGGATGTGCCGGTGTTTGTTCGCGGGCAAGCGGCATGGGCTGAGGGCGTAGGCGAGATACTGAGCCCGGTAAGCTTGCCAGAGCCCTGGTTTTTGGTGGTGCATCCGCAGGTAAGCGTATCAACTGCCAATATTTTTTCCGATCCGGGTTTGACACGGGACACGCCGCGAACGAAAATACCCGACCCTCTTACGGGTGTCGGCAACAATGACTGCGAGGCGGTCGTGCGGCGCAAGCACCCGGAGGTAGCGGCGGCTCTCGATTGGTTGAATGCATTTGCACCGGCCCGCATGACAGGGACGGGTGCTTGCGTGTTCGCAGCATTTGAATCAGAGGCAGCTGCAAACGTAATTGCAGCACAGGTTCCCGCCAGATGGAGCAGCTTTGTTGCCCGGGGTGTCAACCTCTCGCCGTTGCGACAGGCACTGGTGTAACAGAGAACGGTTTGACGTGATTACTTTGCCGGACGATTTATTGGGACGTCGCCAAGTGGTAAGGCCCGGGGTTTTGATCCCCGTATTCGCAGGTTCGAATCCTGCCGTCCCAGCCATAGTTAAACATCGCCGCAGGCGATAGCCCCTGACGTCAAGGACGGCAGGATGAGAACCTCAAGGTTCGACAAGTACGCGCAGCGCACTTGAACGTTGAGATAATTAATAAAACGATTATGAATGCTATGCCCGCATCTGATACAGACAGCCAGATAATGGTGTTCACCGGCAATGCGAATCCGCAGCTGGCGAGGGATATCGTGCGTCATTTGCGACTGAACCTTGGCGAAGCCAATGTCAGCAGCTTCAGTGACGGTGAGGTGCAGGTTGAGATTATGGAAAACGTCCGCGGCAAGGATGTTTTTATTTTGCAGTCAACCTGTGCGCCCACCAATGACAACCTGATGGAATTGCTGGTGATGATCGATGCCGTGCGGCGCGCATCGGCGCAGCGTATTACAGCGGTGGTGCCTTACTTTGGATATGCACGCCAGGACCGCCGGCCGCGCTCGGTACGTGTGCCGATTACCGCCAAGGTGGTTGCGCAGATGATTGGCAACGTAAAGGCCGACCGGGTGTTAACCGTCGACCTGCATGCCGACCAGATACAGGGGTTTTTTAATATCCCGGTCGACAATGTTTATGCATCGCCGATTTTGCTGGGTGATGTCTGGAAACAGAAGTACCCGGATATCGTGGTTGTGTCGCCGGATGTTGGTGGTGTGGTCAGGGCGCGGGCGCTTGCTAAACGACTCGATGATGCAGACCTGGCGATTATCGACAAGCGCCGGCCGCAGCCGAACGAGGCGCGTGTTATGAATATTATTGGTGAAGTAGAGGGACGCACCTGCATCCTGGTGGATGACCTGGTCGATACTGCCGGCACCCTGTGCAAGGCGGCGATGGCCCTGAAAGAGCAGGGTGCCTCCCGCGTGGTGTCCTACTGCACACACCCGGTGTTATCAGGTGCGGCTGTGGAAAATATCGCCGCTTCGGAGCTGGACGAGCTGGTTGTCACTGACACCATCCCGTTACGCGAGAATGCACAGGCGTGTGAAAAGATACGTCAGTTGAGTATTGCCACGATGCTGGCCGAGACCATGCGCCGTATCAGCAATGAAGAATCAGTCAGTTCACTGTATATGGACTGACACTGTTTTTGCGGGCATGAGCTTATGCCTGCTTGTTGTTTTCCCTGGTCGCGGGGGAAACGTGATCGACACCGCAAGGTGCAATTTTATGGAGAAGTAAAATGGCTATTAGTTTTGAATTGAATGCAGAACCACGTACTGATACAGGTAAGGGTGCGAGCCGCCGCCTGCGTCATGCGGGCAAGGTACCTGCCATCATGTACGGTGGCGGAAAAGATCCCGAGTCACTGATGTTGTCTCACAACGAGGTGTTGCGCAATCTGGCGCACGAGGCGTTTTACTCGCACATCCTGACCATCAAGTCCGGTGGCTCTGAAACCAGCGCTATCCTGCGTGACCTGCAGCGTCACCCGAGTCGCCCCGTGATCTTGCATATGGATCTGCAGCGCATTAACGCAGCAGAAAAGCTCAAGACGCAGTCCCCGGTTCATATTCTTGGTGAAGACAATTGTGCTGCCGTGAAGGCCGGTGGACTGGTTTCCCATGATCTGACGGAAGTTGCTATTGAGTGTTTGCCGAAGGATTTGCCCGAGTATCTGGAAATTGATATTTCCGATATGGAAGTGGGTGACGTCAAGCATCTGTCAGACATGAAGGTACCCGAAGGCGTGACCTTGTCAGACCTGGTGCGTGAGAATGACCTGGCTGTGGTTTCGATCCATGCCAAGCGCGCTGAAGTCGAGGAAGAGGCAGCGCCGGCTGCCGAGGGTGCTGCTGAAGGCGGCGAAGAGACCAAGGCTGACGGTGAAGGCGAAGGCAGCTAGGCGGCTGTTGATCGTTGACTGCCATACAGCTCGTCGCCGGGCTGGGTAATCCCGGATCAAAATACGAACAGACCCGGCATAACGCCGGGTTCTGGTTCGTTGATGAAATTGCGCGCCACTGTAATACGCAGTTCAAGTCCGAGAGTAAATACAAAAGCGAGGTTGCCCGTTGTTCCATGGCGGGTAAAGACCTGCGCCTGCAAAAACCCATGGACTTCATGAATCGCAGCGGTATGCCGGTGGCGTCGCTGGCCGGGTTCTATCGAATCCCGCGCAGTGCGGTTCTGATCGTGCATGATGACCTGGATCTGCCGGTCGGTACTATCAAGCTCAAGAAGGGCGGAGGTCATGGTGGTCACAATGGCTTGCGTGATCTGATCCCGCACCTGGGCGGCAAGGATTTCCTGCGCTTGCGCGTTGGTATCGGTCATCCGGGAGATCGTGATGACGTGGTAGCTTATGTTTTGAAGGCGCCGTCCCGTGACGATCGCCTGTTGATCGATCAGGCAATCAATGAAGCTGTGAAGGTAATGCCGGATCTTGTTGCCGGCAATATCGAGGCGGCGATGAAACAACTGCACACCGCCAAATAATAACGATTGTGCACCCAGACAACCGGACGGTAACAAGCAAATGAGTATTACATGTGGCATCGTTGGTCTGCCCAACGTTGGAAAATCTACCCTGTTCAATGCCCTGACCGAGGCAGGTATACAGGCGGAGAACTATCCCTTCTGCACCATTGATCCGAATGTTGGTATCGTGCCCGTACCGGATCCGCGACTTAATCAGCTGGCTGCAATCGTCAAGCCGCAGAAGATACTGAATACCACAATGGAATTTGTCGACATCGCCGGGCTGGTGGAAGGTGCATCCAAGGGCGAGGGACTGGGCAACAAGTTTCTTGCCAATATCCGTGAGACTGACGCCATCTGCATGGTGGTGCGTTGTTTTGATGATGACAACGTGGTGCATGTATCTGGCAGTGTTGACCCCATGCGTGACATTGAAGTGATTAACATCGAGCTCGGTCTTGCTGACCTGGAGTCGGTGGAGAAAAGGATTCATCGTGCCAGTAAGGTTGCCAAGAGTGGCGACAAGGATGCGAAGGCAACACTGGCTGTGCTGGAGAGGGTGCGCGAGCAACTCGATGCGGGCGGCTCGGTGGTAAATCTGGATCTGGATGAAGACCAGCAGGCGCTAATTTACGACCTGCATTTGCTGACAGCAAAGCCGGTGATGTACGTGGCCAATGTCAGTGAAAACGGTTTCGAGAATAATCCCTACCTCGACAAGGTTGCTGCTCGCGCGAAAGAAGAGGGCGCCGAGCTGGTTGCGGTGTGTGCGGCCATTGAAGCGGAGCTGGTTGAACTGGATGCTGACGAACGCGACGAATACCTGAAGGAACTGGGCTTTGAGGAACCTGGCCTGAACCGTGTGATCCGCGCCGGTTACAGCCTGTTGGGATTGCAGACCTACTTTACTGCCGGTGTGAAGGAGGTGCGCGCCTGGACCACAAAAGTCGGGGCGACAGCACCCCGGGCGGCCGGTGAAATCCACACCGATTTTGAGAAAGGCTTCATCCGTGCTGAAGTAACCGCCTATGACGACTTCATCAATTTCAACGGTGAGAGCGGCGCAAAAGAGGCCGGTAAACTGCGCCTGGAAGGCAAGGATTACATCGTCCAGGATGGTGATGTGATGCATTTTCGCTTCAACGTCTAGCGAGATTCGTGCAGGCTACAGAGGATTTCTGGCCGGAATTGCCCTGCATCCATCTGAAACACAAGGGAACTTGTCGTGGCATACCGTTTTCAGGTACCCTATCGCTCCTTTTTGGCTACGTAGCTCAGCTGGTTAGAGCACAGCATTCATAATGCTGGGGTCGGTGGTTCAAGTCCACCCGTAGCTACCATAT
>CAJQPV010000310.1 GCA_905480305.1 uncultured Gammaproteobacteria bacterium
TGGCCGCGTGCGCAGGTGGAAGACTGGGCGCTGGGTTACCAGCAGCTGGCGCTGCAGTCCGGTATTTTGCGCGAGGAGCACGGGGACCCGGTGCGCTTTTTGCGCTGGTTTGACCTGATGGGTGTGCAACGCCACCTCAAGGCGGCCGGTATTTTTGCACGCCTTAATCATCGCGATGGCAAATCCGGTTACCTCGGTGACATTCCGCGAACCCTGGCTTATGTCGTGGACGTTGCGAGTCGCCATGACGAGTTGGCAGAGTTTGGGGTGTTTGTCGAGACGCAAGTGATGAGCCGGTTGACTGCGTAGGCAATGGAATGCCGGATATAAGGGAAATGCAGTTGACGGGGCGGTAGAGGTGAAAAATGAATAAACTCTGGCTGCTGGTGTTTGCTGTGGTGCTGGTCTGGTCGGCAATTAACCCGGCTGACTATTTCACCTGGTTCCTGGAAGTGTTGCCGGCCATTATCGGTTTACTGGTGTTGCTGGCGACGCGCAAGTCGTTCCCGCTGACGCCGCTGGTCTACGCGTTGATCCTGATTCACTGCGTCATACTTATGGTTGGCGGACACTACACCTATGCAGAAGTACCGCTGTTTGACTGGATCAGGGACAGCTTTGGTCTGGCGCGTAACAATTACGACAAGGTCGGGCATTTTGCGCAGGGATTTATTCCTGCCATGGTGGCGCGTGAAATCCTGATTCGTAAAAGGGTGGTGCTGGTGCGCTCCTGGCTTGCTTTTCTGGTGGTGTGTTTTTGCCTCGCGTTGAGTGCGTTTTACGAGTTGATTGAATGGGCTGTGGCGCTTGCAAGCGGTGAGTCGGCCGAGGCATTTCTCGGTACGCAGGGGTATGTATGGGATACTCAGTCAGACATGGGCTTTGCACTGGTCGGTGCCGTGAGTGCGTTGCTGTTGCTGGGTCGTTGGCATGATCGCCAGCTGCGCAATGCCGGTTTTACCAGCTGAGGTTCTTTACGCAATGCAATATTTTCAGGAGAGATGCTGAATGGGTAAACTGACTTTTCCCTGGCTGGCAATGGGCATGGGCCTGCTGGTGGCCGTTGGGCTGGTTGTCTCGGGTGTGCTGTCGCCGGAAGCGAACTATGATCTGCCGTTGCTGACCATGATGATCGTCAATGAATTTGGTTTTTTCGTGACTGCAATCGGTGCCGGTATTGGTATTAATACCCTGCTCAAGGGCGGCATGCAACCGACACTGCTGATGGTGACCATCGCCTGCAGCGTGATGGCTGCCAGTTTCCTTTTCCTGGCAATCAGGCTGTGGCCGGGCATGTCAGCCTAGATTAAGGGCACTGCATGTTGGTTGATCTGCCGGTTCTGTATTCGTTTCGTCGTTGTCCCTATGCCATGCGCGCTCGTATGGCCGTCAGTTACAGTGCTGTTGCAGTTGAATTGCGTGAGGTTGTGTTGCGCGACATGCCGGCCTCACTGCTGGCCTGCTCGCCCAAGGGAACTGTGCCGGTGCTGGTGTTGCCGGGTGGCGCGGTACTGGAAGAAAGCCGCGACATTATTGACTGGGCGCTGGCCAATAGTGACCCGGACGGCTGGTTGCCGGACGCCGGTGATGCTCTCGGGGAGCAGGCCAGACTGCTGGTAGATTGCTGTGATACGTCTTTCAAGCAGCAGCTGGATCATTACAAGTATGCAGAGCAGTACCCGCAGCATTCCGCAGATTATTACCGTTTACAGGGGCAAGTGTTTCTCGGTCAGCTGGAGCAGTGTCTGGAAAAGCATGACTGGTTGTGCGGCGATCGCATGACGGTGGCGGATGTTTCAGTTTTTCCTTTCGTACGTCAGTTTGCAAACGTCGACAGGGCCTGGTTTGACCAGACCGCGTATCGGCGCTTGCAGGCATGGCTGGACAGGCTGCTTGGCTCTCAGCTGTTTACCTGTGTCATGGCTAAATATCCGCCGTGGCGGGAAGGTGATCTGCCGGTAGTGTTTCCACCCGGGCTATCCGCGAGTGATTAAGAAACTACACAAGAGATAATCGGGAGATGATATGACAGACAAGATGCTAACCCTGTTGAGCCGGTCGTTATTTATCTGGGTGCTGTTTTTTACAACTAATTATTCTGCGCAGGCAGAATGGGAGTTCCCGGAATTTTTGACAGATACGCTGCCTCCGGACGGTATGGACCGCGCCTTCGAGTGCGAGGTTACCCGGTTGATGGACAGGCAAGCGGGTCAGCTGGAAGACGTTAAGGCTGTAGTGACACGTTTTGGTAATACGATTGTGATCACCGGGTATGCGACTGATGAAGCAGGCCGTGAACGCATTGACCAGCTGGTGCTGGATGCAGCCGGTATTATCCGCAAGCAGCCGGGCGTTGCGACAGTGGTTCCCGCCAGTACACTCGCCTGTGACGGCAAGTCGGTGCCGGCCAATGCAAAACGCAGGTCAACAGTGAAACCTGGCAGGGATTGCAGTACCTTGCGTGCCGAGTCGGGCCGGCAGGACGAGGCAAGCGGTCAGGTATTTAATCATGTGGCGGTGGGCGCCGGTGATCCGGGTAAACAACTGGCGCACGCAGAGTTGCTTGCGGCACAGGCCAGGATGGCATTACTGGATGGTGCCGTGATCGATGCCATGGATGGCAACCTCATCAGGCTGGTTGCGCAGCAGGATGTACTTTACGTGCTGGGCGGATTTGCTGCCGACCGGCAGTCGGCAATCAGGGTGCTGCTTGAGAAACTGCCGGGCGTCACTGCTGTGCGATTTTATCTCGAGTAGGCTCGCCTGAGAGATGTCGAAGCAAAAACTTTTTTCGATTATTGAATCACCGTTGCATCCGGACTTTTCTGCGCTCTACAAGCGCCTGAATATTGAGGAGAGCAAGTTCAGTTCCATGCGCAAGGCGATTGCTGCATTGAAGACGCAGACGCCGGACCTGGTGGTTGCGGAATTCATGTACGGCTATGGTAATAATTATGCCGGTGTCAATGTCTGCAACCTGGATGTGTTTCTCTACAGCCTGCAAAAATATTCCGCCAGCAGTCGCATTATCGTGCTGGTGGAAAAACGCGAGTACCCGCACGTGGATAAACTCGCTGCACTGTTTCCGCTGCATGCTGTTTTACAGTACCCGGTACATGAGCAGGATATCGAGTCCTGCCTGATAAGTCCCTCAGAATCAGGGGACTGAACGGCCTGCTAACGGTACCCGGCATGGCCGCCCTGCCGCCGGCGGATGGTGACCTTGATAGCATGCCTGACGATGAGGATAACTGCCCGCTGAATGCCAATGTGGAGCAGCTTGACTATGACGCTGATGGGCAGGGGGATGCCTGTGAACCCGATGTGCTGTTGGCGAGCTGATTTGCGACAGGCAGCCTGATCCCGGATAGCGCCCGGTTATTGCGTGCTGATGTGGCGCCGATCGTCAATAACGTATCGGTACCGGGTGGCCTGTTCAACGCCGGCGACCTGCTGATTATTCAGCGCTGGATGCTGCTCTCGCCGTAGGCACCCTCTTGTTGCAGCTGTTGTATTACGCGGGCACGGAAAAATATTTACTATTTCTGACCTGTGCCGGTCGAATCACGTCCGGGTAATCCTGTAATATAAAACCATGAAAGCAATGATCCTTGCGGCCGGTCGCGGCGAGCGAATGCGGCCACTGACCGACACTGTACCGAAACCGCTGCTGCGCATTGGCGGACAAACGCTGATCGAGCGCCAGGT
>CAJQPV010000311.1 GCA_905480305.1 uncultured Gammaproteobacteria bacterium
TATACCATCTCGGCACCGTCCGGTGCCGGCAAGTCGAGCCTGTTGAGCGCACTGCTGGAGATCATGGGCCCGGAACTTGCCGTGTCGGTGTCCCACACCACAAGGTACCCGCGCCCCGGGGAGGTTGATGGCAAGGATTACCATTTTGTCGACGGTGTGGCATTTGAGGGCATGGTCAGCCGCGGCGAGTTCCTGGAGCATGCGCAGGTGTTTGATAATCATTATGGCACTTCGCGGCAGGCGGTGGCTGACCAGCTGGCGACCGGTATAGACGTTATTCTGGAAATTGACTGGCAGGGCGCCCGTCTGGTGCGCGAGTTGATGCCGGGGACGGTGGGTATTTTTATCATGCCGCCTTCCCAGGAAGCGCTACAGCAGCGGCTGCAGGACCGTGGTCAGGATGATGACGAGGTGATTGACCGCCGCATGCGTGATGCCGTTAACGAAATGTCGCATTTTGACGAGTACGACTACCTTGTTATCAATGATGTTTTTCAGGAGGCACTGGATGAGCTGGTACTGATTATGCGCAGCGGTCAGTTACGCCTTGCGTCCCAGCGCGCGCGCCATGCGGCATTGCTGGCGGACCTGCTGGCGCCAGCCGGGTGATTCGGGTAAACTCGCACGCCCTTCAGGTTATATGCAGGTTTTTCGGAGAGTTACATGGCACGCGTCACAGTAGAAGATTGTCTCGACAAGGTGGATAACCGCTTTCAGCTGGTGCTGGTAGCAACCAAGCGTGCCCGGCAACTGGCTAATGGTGCACAGCCGCTGGTGGACTGGGAAAACGACAAACCGACCATTGTTGCCTTGCGGGAGATTGCCGAGGGACTGATCGGGCCGTCCATTCTGAATGAGCCGACTCATCCGGTGTTCGAAGAAGAAGAGACCGAAGTTGAAGCCGGGGGTGAAGTAAAAGCAGAAGGCGAGAGCGAAACAGCTGCTGCCGACGCAGCACCCGTTGCCGACACAGCACCCGTTGCCGACACAGCACCCGCTGCTACAGCTGACGAACCGCCCCCACAAGAAAGCTGATCCGGCATTACACAGCGTTTTGCCAATCTCCTGCAGCACCTGCAGGATCTCATTGTTTTTGCTCGGTCATGGATCCTGTTACCAGGATTCCTGTTGTCCGCTCGTGCCGGCTATTTCTGAATATTGCTGCGAGCGCTAATGCGTTATAGTTTCAGTTTCTGAAACGGGCGCACCAAAATACGCTGACATTAGTCTATGGCTACCAGACCGGATATTGCTGCTGAAACTGGTTCACGTTTCCTGATCAGCGATTTGTGCAAAATGCTGGAGTCCTACCTGGATGAAGATCAGGTGCAGGATGTTTATCGCGCCTATCTGTTTGGCGCAGAGGCCCATGAAGGCCAGCGTCGGGTTTCCGGCGAACCCTATATCTATCACCCGATTGCTGCGGCGCGCATCCTTGCCGAGTTGCGGCTTGACCATAAAACCATCGTGGCAGCGATTCTGCATGATGTCATTGAAGACACGCCAACGGCGAAGGAACAGATTGCCGACAGTTTTGGTACCGAGGTTGCCGAGCTGGTTGACGGGGTCAGCAAGCTGACCCAGATAGAGTTTGAAACCCAGGCAGAAGCGCAGGCCGAGAACTTCCGCAAGATGATCCTGGCGATGGTGCGTGACATCCGCGTGATCCTTGTGAAACTCGCCGACCGCCTGCATAACATGCGCACCCTGGGCGTGATGCCTCCGGATAAACGCCGTCGTATCGCCCGCGAAACCCTCGATATTTATGCACCGATAGCCAACCGGTTGGGTATCAATGCCTTGCGTGTGGAGCTGGAAGACCTCGGTTTCGCCGCGCTCTATCCGCTGCGTTACAAGGTGTTGGAAAAGGCAGTGCTGGCGTCGCGCGGACATCGCAAGGAAGTGCTCAATAAAATTGAGGCGGCGATCAAGCGCAGGGTAGGACAGGAGGAGTTGCAGGGACGCATACTCAGTCGAGAGAAGCACCTTTACAGCCTCTATAAAAAGATTCGTGACAAGACACTGTCGTTCGAAGAAACCTATGACGTGTACGCGTTTCGCATCGTGGTGGACGAGATAGATACCTGTTACCGGGCGCTGGGGATCATGCACAACCTGTTCAAGCCGGTGCCGGGTAAATTCAAGGACTATATTGCCATTCCGAAAGCGAACGGTTACCAGTCCCTGCACAGTATTCTGTTTGGGCCCTACGGCGTGCCAATCGAGGTGCAGATTCGCACCGAAGAGATGGACAAGATTGCCGAGTCAGGCGTGGCAGCACACTGGGTGTACAAGGGCAGCGAAGAAAATATTGACCAGATGAATGCCGGTGCGCGCGAGTGGTTACGTGAACTGCTGGAGATGCAAACGCATGCCGGTGATTCCCTGGAATTTCTTGAAAACGTCAAGCTCGATCTGTTTCCCGATGCCGTCTATGTCTTCACACCGGCTGGCGAGATCATGAAGCTGCAACACGGCGCTACTGTTATTGACTTTGCCTATGCCGTGCATACCGATGTTGGCAATACCTGTATTGCTTCCCGGGTTGACCGGCAGCTGGTGCCGTTGCGCACCGTGTTGCGCAACGGGCAGACAGTGGAAATTGTCACTGCAGTCGGTGCGCATCCGAGTCCGGCGTGGCTGAGTTTTGTGGTGTCTGCCAAGGCGCGTTCCAATATTCGCCATTATCAAAAGAACCTGAAGCGTGAAGAGGCTGTTGAGCTGGGCCGCCGAATGCTGGAGCGTGCACTGGGTGTGTTTGAAACCTCTGCGGACAAGGTTCCTGGCAAGCGTGTGCGTGCCTTGCTGGATGAGTATCACCTGAAAACCGAGGAGGATCTACTGGTTGAAATCGGCCTGGGTCGGCGGTCCTCGGTGCTGGTGGCGCAGGCGTTGTCCCCGTCAGGGTACGGCGGCAGTGACGCGGAAAATAACGGAACGGCCATGCAGCCACTGGTGATCAAGGGTAGCGAGGGCATGGTAACCCGGTTTTCAAAATGCTGTCGTCCGATTCCGGGTGATCCGGTCGTCGGCGTGATTACCGGCGGTCGCGGCATGATGATTCATACCCAGGCCTGCAGAAATATTGCTGATGACAAGTATCCTGCCGAGAACTGTATTGATGTGCAATGGGAACCCGGCCTTGATGAAGAGTTTCCTGTTGAGATCAGCGTTATTGTCGAAGAGCACCGGGGTGTGCTGGCAAGGGTCGCTACCATCATCGGAGATACAGATTCCAATATCGAAAATGTTGGTATTGAAGAGCGCGACGGGCTGACGAACAATTTGTTATTCAGGCTGACGGTACATAACCGCCAGCATCTTGCCAGGGTAATGCGCCGGGTGCGCAGTCTCCCGTCCGTGATCAAGATATCCCGCACCAAGGGTTGAGCCGTGCCGTCTTCATTGTCATTTTTCAGATATAACATTATTAAATGAGGAAACATCATGAGCCGTGAAATCATCCAGACCGAGCGCGCACCGCAGGCTATCGGCACCTATTCGCAGGCCGTGCGTTGCG
>CAJQPV010000312.1 GCA_905480305.1 uncultured Gammaproteobacteria bacterium
GAGTAGTACAACCAGCTGACACTGCCCGCCACCAGGAACGAGGCGATCAGGGTATCGAATAACAGGTTAATCTGCGCCACCGACGAACCGACAATCCCCGGCAACATGAGCTTCATAATGCGCCGCACACCCGCATCCTGCGCACCCCACTGCGGACGGGGTAACAGGCCAATGCGTTTCAGCGATGGCAACAGAAACAGTATCTGCACAATACCGGCCACCAGCACACCAGCTGCCAGCGCCAGTTCCGGCTGTGCCAGCTGAGGCGACACCACGACGGCGGCAGTAATCAACACCACGTTCAGCCATACCGGTGCAAACGAGGCGGCGGCAAAGCGTCCGTAGGTATTCAGGATCCCCGCAGCAAACGCCACCAGCGACACCAGCAACAGGTAGGGAAAGGTCAGGCGCAACATCTGTGCCGCCAAATCAAACTGCGCCGGATCACGGTATAGAAATCCGGGTGCAAAGATCGCCACCACTACCGGGCTCGCCAGCACCCCGATCACGGTAACCAGCGACAGGATACCCAGCAGGGTGCCGGCGACGCGATTAACCAGTTGCTGCACCGTGCTGGCATCCTGCTGTTCCTTGTATTCGGCAAGGATTGGCACGAAGGCCTGCGAAAACGCACCCTCAGCAAACAGGCGGCGCATGAAATTAGGAATCTTGAAGGCAACAAAAAATGCATCCATGCCGGCATTGGCACCAAACCAGCGCGCCAGCACAATATCCCTGACCAACCCGAGGACCCGGGAAACCAGCGTCATACTTCCAACAATTGCTGTATTTTTTAGTAACTTACGACTCATAGACAGAGATGCTACATCATCAACCGGGGACTGGTCATATCGGAGCAGGAAAGGTATCAATTAAAACAGTCGCTTACCAGCAAAGCCTGTGGCAATCGCTGCCCTGCTGCTGGCAGCAACAATACCGGCCGGCCAGCCCCGGAAATCGGCACGTCCAGGATTGACAAAGCCGACAGAAATCCGCATAGTACGCCGTCTTTCGAATCAAGAAATGCAGGAGCAGTTCCTTTGGCCAATTCAGCACAAGCACTCAAACGCGCACGGCAGTCAGAAAAGCACCGTCAGCAGAACGCCGGTCAGCGGTCCAACATGCGCACCGCCATCAAGAAAGTTATCACAGCAATTGCTGCTGGCGATCGTGATCAGGCCAGGCAGGCTTATGATTCAGCGGTACCGGTTATTGACAATGCCGCCGGCAAGGGTCTTATCCATGCCAACAAGGCTGCCCGTCACAAGAGCCGCTTGAACAATCACATTCGCAGCCTCTAGGCCGCACAGCAAATTTATAAAAAAGCCGGTCACTGACCGGCTTTTTTATTGCTTGCTGGAAATCGCGCCTGCGTTTCAGGTCGTTATCACCAGGTTATCGCGGTGCACCAGCTCTACCTCATCGACATAACCCAGCAACGCCTCTATGCGACTGCTCGGCTGACCAATAATTCTTGCTGATTCGGAGGCGCTGTAATTAACCAGACCACGGGCAATTTCCTCGCCCGCCGGACCCAGGCAAACGACCAGGTCGCCGCGTTTAAAATCCCCCTCGACCCGGGTCACACCAACAGGCAGCAAACTGCTGCCGGAACCGCGCAGCTTGTTCACCGCACCCTCGTCGAGCGACAGGCGTCCGCGCACCTGTAAGCGGCCAGCCAGCCATTGCTTGCGGGCAGCAAAGGGGGCACAGGCCGGATACAGGCGCGTACCCAACGCTTCGTCCGCGGCCAGCCGCTGCAATACATTCGGCTCATTGCCCGATGCAATCAGCGTCAACACCCCGGAACGGGCCGCACGCGCCGCCGCCCTCACCTTGGTGAGCATGCCGCCACGCCCCAGTGCGCCGCCTCTGCCTGCCGCCATGGATTCCAGTGCCACATCTCCGGCCTGCGCTTCAGGAATCAGCTTCGCCTGCGCATTGATGCGCGGATCGCTGTCGAACAAACCCTGCTGATCCGTCAACAACACCAGCAGATCAGCGCCCACCAGGTTGGCTACCAGCGCGGCCAGGGTATCGTTGTCTCCCAAACGGATTTCATCATTGGTTACGGTATCGTTTTCATTAACGATCGGTATCACACCCAGCCCCAGCAAGGTCTGCAGGGTACTGCGGGCATTGAGATAACGCTGCCGGTCCGCAAGATCTTCGTGTGTCAGCAATATCTGGGCGGTATGCAGTCCGTATTTCTTGAAACGTGATTCGTATGCCTGCACCAGCCCCATCTGACCAACGGCGGCCGCTGCCTGCAATTCATGCAGCGCATGCGGACGCCGGGTCCAACCCAGCCGTGTCATCCCCTCGGCCACCGCACCGGATGACACCAGCAGGATTTCATGCCCGGCCTGTTGCAGGGCAGCCATCTGCTCAACCCAGCCGTTAATAGCCTCAGCGGCCAGCCCCTGGCCATCGTTGGTTAACAGGGCACTGCCGATCTTAACGACCCAGCGCTTGCACTCACTTGTTTTAATCTTCTCGGACATGGCCTCTAATAAAACACTAGCGTTCACAGGTTGACGTTTTAATTTAAAACAGAGGTTACTCGTCTTCCGTGTTGCCTGTCATCTGCTGCCGCTCGATAAAATCCATCGCCGCATGTACCAGCGCATCAGTACCCTTGCGCGCCAGTGCCGATATTTCAAACACTGGCCCGCTCCAGTGCAAGGCGTCGACAACTTCCCGGCAACGCTGTTCACGTTCATCCTCAGGAAGCAGGTCTGTCTTGTTCAGCACCAGCCAGCGTTCCCGCGAGGCCATATCTGTATCAAATGCCTGCAATTCTTCCGCGATGGTAGCCGCGTCCGCGACCGGATCGCCAATTGGTCCCATATCGACCAGGTGCAACAGCAGATGAGTCCGTGACAGATGCTTGAGAAACTGGATACCGAGACCGGCCCCCTGCGCTGCACCCGCAATCAGGCCAGGCACGTCTGCCATGACAAAACTGCGATGCGCCGAGGCACGTACCACACCGAGGTTTGGATAGAGGGTGGTAAAGGGATAATCCGCAACTTTCGGGCGCGCTGAAGAGACGGCGGTGATTAATGTCGACTTGCCGGCATTCGGCATACCCAGCAGCCCCACATCCGCCAGTAATTTCATCTCCAGTCGCAGCTGCCGATTCTCCCCGGGCGTGCCCGGCTTTGATTGCCGCGGGGTGCGGTTGGTCGAGCTTTTGAAACGGGCATTACCGAGGCCATGAAAACCACCCCGGGCAACCATCAGGCGCTGGCCAGCACGCACCATGTCTCCGATCAGTTCATCGGTATCTTCTTCGTACACCAGCGTGCCAACCGGCACCTTTACCACCAGATCGTCGCCCGACCTTCCGGTACAGTTTCGACCCTTGCCGGTTTCACCACGCTCGGCAATAAACTTGCGTGAATGGCGAAAATCGATAAGGGTATTTACCGCACTGTCGGCCTCCAGGTAGACGCTGCCACCGTCACCACCGTCACCACCGTCCGGCCCGCCGAAAGGAATATACTTCTCGCGCCGAAAACTGACCGCGCCACCGCCACCGTCACCGGCGCGTACCTCAATGGTTGCCTCGTCAATAAATTTCATGTTGTCATTTGCGTTGCTGTCAAAAACAAAAAACCCCGCTCAAAGGCGGGGCTTGATGGAAGCGGCTGCTGTCGGACTCAGCCAGCTACAATTTCTACAAACTTGCGGTTCTTCGCACCCCGTTGTACAAACTGTACAACGCCGTCGCTCTTTGCAAACAAGGTATGGTCTTTGCCACAACCGACATTCTTGCCGGGATGGAAACGGGTGCCACGCTGCCGTACCAGAATATTACCGGCCAGTACGGTCTCACCACCATAGCGCTTCACGCCAAGTCGTTTCGATTCTGAATCACGGCCGTTACGGGTACTGCCGCCTGCTTTTTTATGTGCCATTGAATAGTCCTCTGGATCGGGCGGTTAACCGCTGATACCGGTAATTTCGACTTCGGTGTAGTTCTGACGGTGCCCCATGCGCTTCATGTGATGTTTGCGGCGACGGAACTTGATAATCTCGACTTTTTTGGCCCGGCCGTGAGACTTCACTGTCGCTGTTACCTTGCCGCCATCAAGCAACGGAGTACCAATCTTTACATCTTCTCCTTCACCCACCATTAGAACATGGTCGAATTCAACAGAATCACCCTCACCGGCGTCCAATGTCTCTACCCGCAATGTGTCGCCCTGGGTGACGCGATACTGCTTACCGCCTGTCTTTATAACCGCATACATGTCGAAAACTCCAAATACGTACAATTCATTGTCGAAAAAGGCCGCTAATTCTAATGTTTGCGTCCCGGCAGGTCAATCAAATCCATTCTGGCACAAGGTGGGCAAGCCCGTTAAACTTGCCCGGGTTACAATCCGCTCCATACCGGCAGCCCGGGCGCCGCAGGAAGACTTGAGAATTTATGTTAAAACTTGTTAAAGTTCAATCTGATATAGAATTTATCGACTCGGTGCGGGAACTCCTCTCCGCGGATATGGCCGGTGTTAATGCGCTGATACACAGCTCCCTGCACAGCGACGTTGCCCTGATAAACCAGCTTTCCAACTATATTATCAACAGTGGCGGCAAGCGCCTGCGGCCCATGCTGGTGTTACTGGCGGCAAATGCCTGCGGCTACCAGGGCAACCAGCATATCAATCTGGCGGCCGTCATCGAATTTATCCATACCGCCACACTGCTCCATGATGACGTGGTGGACGCCTCGCAGCTGCGGCGTGGCAACATGACCGCCAATTCCCTGTGGGGCAATGAGGCCAGCATTCTGGTTGGTGATTTTCTGTATTCGCGCGCCTTTGAAATGATGGTTGCTGCCAACGACATGCGTATCATGGAAATCATGTCGCATACCACCAACACGATCGCCGAGGGCGAAGTCCTGCAGCTGCTCAACTGCCATGACGCAGACACTACCGAAAGCCGTTATCTGGACGTCGTCAGCCGCAAGACCGCACGCCTGTTTGAAGCCGCCGCACAGATCGGCGCAGTACTCAGTAACCAGTCTGAAATTGTTGAAAATGCACTCGCCAGTTACGGCCTGCATCTGGGTATTGCCTTCCAGTTAATTGATG
>CAJQPV010000313.1 GCA_905480305.1 uncultured Gammaproteobacteria bacterium
GCCGACTATGGTGATTTACCCTGAGCAAGATATGTTCTTGTGGCCAACTCAGGCCATTGATACTCCTAAACATGTTGATGCTGAGTGCCGTATTGAATTCATTCAAGGTGGCCATTGGTCCATGCTGGATCACCCGGACGACGTCAACGTACGCATGCTGGACTGGTTTGGCTCTGAAACCTACGACGTGCGTGCAAATGTAAAAGAGGCCTGATCGGTCTGGCAAGCTTGTGGCAGCCGGTGCAAGTGCGCCGGCTGCCCCGCCGATCAGCAGCAGATTGTAATGATAACCTGGAGTTAACTGGGATGATGCAGCGCTTCGAAAAACGCGGTGCGCGACTGTTATATCGTTTCTGCGTCATAGGCGTATGGGCACTGATGTCGGCTCAAACTGCCTTCGCTCAAGAATCGAACAGCGCAGAGCAGTCAAGGGCTTTCGGCGGGCCGGATGCCCCACTGAACCGGATCGAATCTGACAGCGTTGCAACAGATACACCTCTCAAGCTGAATTCCCTGAAGCCCTGGTATGAATGGAAAGATAAACTTCATAAGGAGCACGGCCTGTCCTTCGGAGTGGAGTACAACACGACCTACCTGAGGTCTAGCGATAACCAGTCGGGTACCGAGAACGACGCAGCGGGCGGCATCTTTCGCTTCAGCGGTGTCTGGGAGGCGTTTGCCCGGGGTTCGGCTCACCCTGGCAACCTGGTTTTTCTTGTCGAACGCACGGACGAATTTAGCAATACGGGACCAAGTTCCTTCCTTGGCGAGAGCCTCGGCTATGCCGGAATCTCAAACCTTCCCTACAATGATGAAGGGTGGCGGCTCAACACGCTCTACTGGGACCAGAAGTTCCAGCATGGCAAGTACGAGTTCGTCGCTGGTTGGCTCGATACCAGTGATTACGTCGATGTCTTCCCGCTGGTCAGCCCCTGGACAGACTTCTTCAACTATGCCTTCAGCATCGGCGTTGGCGCCCTCGATCTGGCCAGCGATCCCGCGCTCGGGTTTGCGGGCGCGGCCTGGCTGACAAATAACGTTTACACCATGGCCGGCTTTGCTGACGAGAATGGGGATGGGACCGATCCCCTTGATGGGTTCGACACTTTTTTCAATGACAATGAGTACTTTAAACACTTCGAGATAGGCTGGACCGGTGCTTCACAGGAAGCCTATTACCTCAACAACCTTCACCTGACCCTGTGGCACGCGGATGAAAGAGATGACCTGGGCGTGGAAGACGGTTGGGGAGGTGTGCTGTCCTTTAATCACACCATCGGCGACAAATGGCTGGCGTTCATCCGCACCGGGTGGGCGGAGGACGGTGGCAGCCTGCTGGAACGGTCGGTCAGTATCGGCGGCGGCTATACACCCGGCGGCATGGCGACGCTGGGATCGGGAAGCCAGCTTGGATTCGGCCTAAATTGGGGTCAGCCTAACGATGCCTTGTTCGGTACGGATCTGGATGACCAATACGCAACGGAGGTCTACTACCGCTGGCAAGTGGCCGAGGAAATTGCGATCACACCGAGTGTGCAATTACTGATCGACCCGGCGCTGAACCCGGAGGACGATACGCTCTGGGTATTCGGCCTGCGAGCGCGCATGGCGTTCTAGGTGCAGTGATGCGCTATGTGTGGCGAAACATCTGCCAGGCAGGCGCACTCGCGCTGTTGTGTTTGCAGATGCTCTCCGCAGCACAGGCGGCAGAGTATATCGCTGGCGAGGAAACCGCGCCGACGACGGTGGAGGATGCCTCAGGCCTGTTGCAAAAGGGATTCTCGGTTGAAGCCCCGGAGTCATCTGCCTTCCCTGAGGTAGACAGGCGCCGGGAGGATGCGTCCCCGTTCTGGCGTGATACGCAACTGTTGTTGCAACCACGGGCGTATTATTTCGACCGCCGTCGCGACGCGCTGTTTGACAGCAAGGCACTGGCTTATGGCGGCAGGCTGGCCTATGGTTCCGGTTGGTGGCGTGACCGCATCAGGCTCAACGCCACTGTGTATACTTCGCAAAAGGCCTACGGACCTGACGATAAGGATGGCACGCTATTGCTCAAGCCGGGCCAGCATGGCTTCTGGACACTGGGTGTGGCGAACGCTGAACTGAAAATCACCAGCAATACTATCGCGACACTGTACCGGCAGTCCTTTGATCTGCCCTATATCAACAGAGATGACAGCCGCATGGTGCCCAACACCTTTGAGGCATATACAGTGATACACACAGCACCGCATTGGGACTTTGGCATCTCGCATGTGACAGAGATGAAGCGGCGCTTTTCTGACGAGTTTGTCAGCATGTCAGAGGCGGCCGGTTTTGATGACACCGATGAGCCAATGACCATGGCCGGTTTCAGCTACGATTTCAATGATGAGGTGAACATCGGTGCAATCAACCTGTACTCGTGGGATTACTTCAATACGTTATACGCCGAGGCCAATGCGGTGTGGAGCTTCCGGCAGGGCCAGGCGCTGCGCCTGGGCGGGCAATTCACGCACCAGAAAGATGTTGGCGATGCCATCGGTGGCGACTTCGATACCTATGTTTTCAGCGGCAAGGTGAGTGGCAGCTGGCGCAATGCGGTCGTGACACTGGCTTTCAGCTCGACCGATGACAATGACCGTATCCGCAGTCCCTATGGCGGCTATCCTGGCTATCTGTCCTTGATGTTGAGCGATTTCAAGCGTGCGGATGAAGATGCCTGGTTGGCAGGTGCGTCGTACGATTTCACGTCCATCGGCGTGCCGGGCCTGAGTGGTTTTGTCAATTACGCGCAGGGATACACGCCGGATAGCGGTTCAACTGCATCACCTGATCAAAGTGAATTCGATATCACGGTCGATTATCGGTTCCAGTCCAGGGCCGCCAGGGGGCTGTGGCTGCGCGTGCGCGCCGCTTTTCTCGATCGGGACGAGGACGTGAATGGCGGATTTGATATCAGGGACTACCGCGTGATCCTCAATTACGAACTGCCACTGCTCTGACAGTGGCTGGTTCCCTTGCTCTGCATACAGGAGATGCTCACATGTTTATAAGGTTATCGGGCTTACTACTGCTGTTGGTCATTGCGTGTGCCGCTGGTGCCGGGCATCCGCTCGAACCCATTGATACGTCGAGCCCACGGGCGACCTTCGAAAGTTTTCTGGCTCTCACTGATGAGGCAGGCCGCTCCTATACCGAATACCATGACGCTCCCAGTCCGGCGACGCAGGAGGCTTTCCTGCACATAGAGGGTAAAGTCATTCGACTGCTGGATCTGAGCCAGGTACCACCTGCTGCGCGGACCGAGGTCGGCTTCGCTACCTTCATGCTGCTGTGGGAGGTGATTGCCCGCATGGAGTTGCCGGACATCGAGGAGATACCCGATGCAACCGGTGACAATCTCGGTGAGCCACTGAGCTCCTGGAGACTGCCGGGGTCCGAGATAACCATTGCCGAGGTCAAGGAAGGCACCCAGTCCGGGGAGTACCTGTTTAGCCCGGACACCGTGAAGCGGGCGCAGTATTTCTACGAGCTGGCACGTCAACTGCCTTACCTGCGCCCCGTGCCGACAGAGAACCTTTCCCGCACCGAGCAATTGATAACCGGATGGATGATTCCGCTTGCCTGGAGCGAGGCACTTCCCGATTGGGCCAACACAACTGTCATGGGACAGGTGCTATGGAAGTGGTTTGCGATACTGGTGCTGTTGGGGGTCGCGGTTTGTATGGTGATCCTGGTATTTCGCTGGGTACGACGCAGACCATGGGACGGCTCCTGGCATTCCACGCTGCGCTATCTGAGTACGCCGGTGCTGATTCTCCTCCTTTCACCACTGCTGCGTTTTCTCGCCCGGGACCAGATCAACGTGACGGGATCCGCCGCGCACATGCCTGATTATCTCATTGAGGTGGCGCAGGGCGTTGCGCTGGTCTGGGTCGTGTGGCTAATCGCGAACTGGATCGGTGCGGTTATTATTGCCTCGCCGCGGATCAACACCCTTAGCCTG
>CAJQPV010000314.1 GCA_905480305.1 uncultured Gammaproteobacteria bacterium
TGGCTTAGCAGATAGAAGCCAAAACCCACCAGCATGCCGATAAAGACACGTTGCCCGGCACTCACCGAGCGCAGACTGCCAAAAACAAACGGTACCGATATGAATAGCATCACCAGCGCAGCAAACGGCGTCATAAAACGCCCCCAGAACGCGTACTTATACTGCCCGCTATCCAGCCCGTTCTCTTCCAGGTAATCTATGAACTGGGTAATGTCACGAATCGACATATTCTCGGGCTTGAGTGCAACAATACCGAGCAAATCCGGCGTCAGTGACGACACCCTGGCAAGCTGCTCATCATGCCTGGAGAGTACCCGCTCAGGCGTGAACTCTGACTGCGAGACCTCATTCATTATCCATCGGCCATTCTCGTAATGCGCTTCCACGGCCTGCGTCACCAGCTTGAGACTGCCATCTTCGTAAAACTCGTAAACAGTAACATCTGCAAGGGTATTGTCTGTCAGCACCTTGCGCGCGTTGATATACAGATTATCGTCACGCACCCACAGACCACGACTGCTGAGAAATGTTACGCTGCGATTCATGGCTGCAGTGCGTAAATTCTGGCCTTCACGTTCGGCTACCGGTGCAATCACCTCGCCCACAAAAACAGCCACCACCAGCATCAACACACCGGCCTGCAGTACCGAACGGATAATTCGCCACACCGACAGACCACCGGCCCGCATGGCTATCAACTCACTGTTGGCAGACAGCGTCCCCATACCCATGAGGCTGCCCAGCAAGGCGGCCATCGGAAATAACTGGTACATGCTTTGTGGCGTGATCAGTGCAACAAACTGAATCAGCGTCATCAGGGTGTAGTTCTCCCGACCGACATTATCCAGCTGTGCAATCACATTAAAAAATATATCCAGCCCGACAACAATCAACAGCGCGATCAGCGTCCCGGTTATCACTGCAGCAGCAATGTAGCGATCAAGAATTTTCATCAGCCGCGCCCGAAACGACAGCGAAGACGCTCGCTACCCAGCAGGATAATGGTCAGCAATACCGGCAGCACCGGCACCCACCACAAGCCAATCGCTGTCGGACCCTTGCCCTCTCCAACCCAGTACTTTGCGGTTGCCAGCAGGTTGTAATAAATAACGAACAGCAAAATGGCGACTACCAGGCGGCCGTAACGGCCCTGGCGCGGCGAGGATTTGCATAACGGCACAGCCAGCAGCAACAGCACAATAACGGAGACCGGCATGGCAAGACGCCATTGCAGTTCGGCAACATCCTTTGGATCAGACGAACGCACCAGCGCAGCTGACGGCATGGTGCCCTGTATTTCCTCGACCTCGGGATCACCGGGCAAGTCGATACGCACACCGTACTCGGCAAACGTCATAATGCGGTAATTGGCCTCTCCCGGTTTGCCTTCGTAGCGGTAGCCGTCAACCAGCACCAGAAAGTTATCCCCGGTTGCTTCATCAATCTTGCGGTAGGCCGACTTTGCAGTCAGTAATTGCGGCAGTTTCTGTGCGCTTTTTTTATCACGCAGCACAATAAACAGGTTTTCCATGTGCTGCTTGTCCGCTGAAAGCCGCTCGGCATAGAAAGTCAGGCGCCCATTCTGCAGCTCGTTAAAACGCCCGGCCCCGAGTACCGTCAGATCTGCCTGCTGCTTTGCCACTCTCTCCAGCTTGTAACTGAGCGCCTGCACTTGCGGACTCACATACAGCGACAACCAGGCAAGCACCAATGCGAGCACCAGTCCAAAAGCAAGCAGCGGCTTGTAGATGCGCCACGGGCCGACGCCGCAGGCGGACATAACAGTCATTTCATTGTCGCGGTACAGGCGCCCCAGCCCCAGCACTACGCCAAGTGCCAGCGCGAATGGCACCACGTGCACCAGGTACCAGACCATTTTCAGCCCGATCAGCCGGAAGATAATATCGGCTGGAATGTCACCGGACACCGCATCGCCCAGGTAGCGCACCAGCCGGTTACTGACGAGTATCAGCCACAGAAAAAGCGTCACGGCCAGCCAGCCGTTGATCACCTCTTTCAGCAGGTAACGATCAAAAACTCGAAACATTCAAGCGGGCCTGTTTGCGGCATGAAAATCATGCCTGCTTGCAGTACACTCCTGTCATAATTGGTATCCAGATTGATATCCGGGAGGCGGCTACCGTATACCACAAGCGCCGCAACCTGCAAACACAACACGCAACAAATGAGGTATTGAATGAAATTCACCATAAAGAGCGAGAAACCTGCAACGGTCAAGAGCGGCTGTGTAATCCTGGGGGTATTTGAACACCGCAAGCTGTCCCCGGCAGCCGCCCAGTTTGACAAAAGTACCGGGGGATTGCTGAAAAAGCTCTTGCAGAAAGGCGACATGGATGGCAAATGCGGCCAGACGCTGATACTGCACTACCCCGCCGGCGCCAACTGTGAGCGGGTATTACTCGCCGGTTGTGGCAAGGCAGAAGAATTCAACAGCCGCGCATTCAACAAGGTGATTGCCGGTGTCACACGTGCGGTCAACCAGTAGGGCGCAACTGATGCCATCAGCTACCTCGGCGAACTGGATGTCACTGACCGTGACAGCTATGGCAAGGTCAGGAGTATCGCTGAAATCACCTGCAGCAGTCTCTATACGCCGGACCAGCTGAAGAGTAAAAAAGACAAAAACACGCACCCGTTACGTCGCATGGCCATCAACATGGCCAGTGATGAAAGCCGGGTTGCACGCAAGGCGCTGAAAGATGGCAACGCCATCGCTGATGGCGTAGAGCTGGCAAGAACTCTCGGCGACCTGCCCGGCAATATTTGCACGCCAGCTTATCTTGCCAGCCAGGCCCGCAAACTCGGCAACACTTGCAGCTACCTGAAAGTCAGCGTGCTGGATGAAGCCGCCATGAAGAAACTCGGCATGGGCTCGCTGCTGTCAGTATCAGCCGGCAGCCGGGAACCGGCGAAGCTGATTACACTGGAGTACAAGGGTGGCAAGACCGGCGAGAAGCCGGTGGTACTGGTCGGCAAGGGTGTGACCTTTGATTCCGGCGGCATCTCTCTCAAACCGGGCGCTGCCATGGATGAAATGAAATACGACATGTGCGGTGCCGCCAGCGTACTTGGCACACTCAAGGCCTGTGTCGATATGGAGCTAGCGGTCAACGTGGTCGGTGTCATCCCCGCAACAGAGAACCTGCCTGACGGACTCGCCAGCAAACCCGGCGACATCGTCACCAGCATGTCCGGTCAGACAATTGAAGTACTCAACACAGACGCGGAAGGACGACTGATACTGTGTGATGCACTCACCTACAGTGCCAAATTCAAACCCGCTGTGGTCATTGACATCGCCACCCTCACCGGTGCCTGCGTTATTGCACTTGGCAGCCACGCAACCGGCCTGTTAAGTAACGATGACGACCTGGCTGAAGAACTGCTGGCTGCCGGCAACACAGCTAACGACCGCGCCTGGCAAATGCCGCTGTGGGAGGACTATCAGCCACAGCTGAAGAGTAATTTTGCCGATATGGCTAATATTGGTGGCCGCGAGGCCGGCACCATTACCGCCGCCTGTTTCCTGTCACGCTTTACCGAAGATTACCGCTGGGCACATCTGGATATA
>CAJQPV010000315.1 GCA_905480305.1 uncultured Gammaproteobacteria bacterium
TCTACCTCGGTACGCTCTCCAGCCGATAGATACAGCCGGGATGAGCCAAGATAGAATTTAATGATCTCCTTGACCTGCGCATGCCCCTGATTCAGCGTCTCAACAAAGCCCCTGAGTGTTTCGCGTGGACTACTGGTGTCAGCCGTGCTGAGCGGGTTGTCCGCATCAGCTGCGAGCACGCCACCAGGGTGCCACAGCGACAGGACAAGGATTGCATGAATAAGGGTCAGGATTCGTCGTGGTTTGAGCTGCACTGCCATAGGATTTCTTCAATAATCAAGGTGCGTTATTTCCGCGGCCTGTTGCGGTGTGCCGAAGCATAACCCACTCATTTCCAGAGAATCCAGCATACTCTCCCTGGCTTACCCCCCGACCCCATCGCATTGGCGAGTATCGAACTTCCCGACAGCCTGTAACGCCCAGCACCGTTGCCGGGTGCGGCAACCCCTAAAAGGGCCGTCACCCTGGGCGAAGACATTACGCAGATTCTCTCTGCATCACAGCATTCCAGACACCGGACTCAATCGTCTTTTGCAGATAGGTTTTGAAGTCTGTCGCCGGGCGGCCAAGTGCCTCTTCAACACCTGGCATCACATTACAATTCCTGCCATCAAATACCACGGTAAATAACTCACGCAGCAACCATTGCAGATCTTCTGGAGCGCCATCTTCGCGCATCGCATTGATGTATCCATCGATCGGGACACGGGTATATTTCACCGCTCGGCCGAGCGCATCGGAAATCTCCTGTATGCATTCTGCAAAGCTGAGCGCGCGCGGACCAGTGACTTCGTATAGCTTGTTTGTATGACCTGGCCTGGTTAAAACTGCAACTACAACATCAGCGATGTCATCAGCATCTATAAAAGGCTCTACAGTGTCACCGGCAGGCAGTACCAGCTCTCCTGCCAGGATACCTTCCAGCATAAAGCTTTCACTAAAGTTTTGGTAAAACCAGCTGGCCCTGACAATATTCCATGAGAGTCCGCTGGCTTTAAGCACTTCTTCTGCGCGTTGTGCCCCTTGTTCGCCACGACCTGACAGCAGAACAATGTGTTTCAAACCACTTTCAGCCGCTATGCGCACAAACTCTTTGATAGCCGGTTCTGCATCTGCTACCGCAAGGTCAGGCTGATAGGTGACATAGGCCGTAGTCGTGCCTTTTATTGCAGATCGCCATGTGGCGGGATTATCCCAATCGAACACGGGTGTTGTAGACCTGGAAACTGCCCGTGTTGCATAGCCAAGTGCTTGCAGGCGCTGATCTACACGTGCGCCTGTTTTGCCGTTTTTTCCGACAATCAAAATGGGTGACTTTTTCATGATTTCTATCTCCTGTGTTGCTAGATTTTGTGTTTAAGCCATTCATCGTTTTCTAACGTACCTATACTTTGAATGAGGATAACCGGCCTTACAATCACGATATGTCTATATATCTGTACTAATCGTCCAACTAACTGGACTATTAATCAGTCTTTATGGCAAGGTATTGAACATGCTTCGTAGCAGCAAAAGAATCCCTGACTGCACCGACCCCATCGGTGAAACCCTGCACTTGCTGCGGCTCACTGGCAGCCTTTACTGCCGATCAGAACTTACCGCGCCCTGGGGTATAGACCTGCCTGCATTTGATGGATGCATGATGTTTCATGTTGTCACGGCGGGTCACTGCTGGCTTGAGATCGAAGGCGATGAACCACGCTTGCTGCAGCAAGGCAGTCTAACGCTGGTACCCCACGGCAATGGTCATTGCATCCGCAGCAAACCGACAGATGAGGCAGTGCCGCTGTTCGATATACCCGTCGAGCAAATCAGTGATCGTTACGAAATCATGCGCCATGGCGGCGGTGGAGAATTAACTCATCTAACGTGCGGTGTCGTACGTTTCGATCATATTGCGGGACAACGACTCATCGCACAGCTACCCGGGGTATTACAGGTTGATGCCTGGGCCGAAGAGGAAGACAACTGGCTACAAAGTACGCTTCGCTTTATCGCCCGTGAAGCGAGAGAACTTCGACCAGGCGGGGAAACCGTCATCACTCATTTAGCCGACATCCTCATCATCCAGGCTATTCGATCCTGGATTGACTCGGCGCCAGATGCCGATCGGGGCTGGCTTGCCGCCCTGCGTGATGAGCATGTTGGAAAGGCGCTGGCTGCAATCCATCGTGCGCCTGAAAAAGACTGGTCTGTTGCCTCTTTGGCCAAAGAGGCTGGCATGTCGCGTTCAGGATTTTCGGCCCGATTCTCTAATATGGCAGGTGAATCAGCCATGCGTTATCTTACCCACTGGCGTATGCAACTCGCCCGCGTACAACTTCAGGAGACGTCGGATTCACTGGCGATTCTGGCCGATCACCTTGGCTACAAATCTGAAGTGGCCTTCTGCAGGGCATTCAAGCGGGTATTTGGTGAGTCGGCTGGAAGCCTCCGCAAAACTGCCAAAGCTGACTTTAAGCCGCCGACAACTGCTGTAATCACTGACATCCAGGTGCGCGCCGGGAGCAACGAACCAACGGGGTCAGCGCCTAATGGCACTTACTTAAGGATGTCATTTAAAAACCCTTTTTAGCCACGGAAGCACACGGAATTACACGGAAGAAAAATACCTTGCTGAAAGAATATTTCCGTGTGCTTCCGTGTGCTTCCGTGGCAAAGATTTTCAAGCAAGTACCATTCGGGTCAGACCCACTGCGAAACGATGCCGTAACACACTGCACGAAAAATAACCGTCAAGATTACTGCTCTTCATTTTCTGCATATTAGATTGACCGGGATCAATAATCACATGCTACCCTCTTGTTATAGTCCGTATTATTTCAACCTTCAGGGAGACGAATCATGGGAAATACCAGCAAGCTTAAAAAGTTATTAACG
>CAJQPV010000316.1 GCA_905480305.1 uncultured Gammaproteobacteria bacterium
AAATAAAGCGGCCATGTAACCGGACACACAAACTGCCGCGTTGCTACGTTATCCGCATAACCCGGCAGCTGACCGTAACCTAGCGACCTCGACCGCCACCACCGCGGCCACCACCACCTCCGCGGCCGCCCCCGCCACCGCCTCTCGACATTCCGGATGGACGACCCATACCGCCCACCGGTCGGCTCATGCCACCGGCTGGCCTGGTTGCCGGTTGTGTAGAGGGACGATCTGGCCTGATGGGACGGTTCGGCCGGTCTGGCCTGTCTGGACGATCAGGTCTGTCATGATTATCGTCGTCATCATCGTGATGGTGGTGATGATCATCATCATAGTAATACCCGCCATAGCCGTAGTAGGGATAACCATAGCCGTCATAGACACTGTAATTAACCGAACTGTATTGAGTACCCGTCGAACTACAACCCGTCAGAAACAGGACTGCGGGTAACGCCAGAGAAACTGCACATCGTCTGAAAAGAATTTTCATAATCACTTCGCCCCCGTGGTTGTCAGGGGGGATTCCAGCGGCGGCCATCGCTGGATTAACAACAACGCACCGGTGCTATCGCCAATCAATGCAGTATTGCCGTCACTCGGCGGCTCGTCAGGTGCTACCCATACGACACCGCCCAACTCAGGTACAGCCTGTACGGTCACCGCGGGATCTGCTACCCGCACAACCGGTACCCAGAGCATATGTTCTCTATTATCCTTCACATAACGGATGCCGGCACGCCATTCACCTTCGTAAAGAAAGATATCGTACCCCTCCCCCAGGGCGACCTCGTCGTATCCCAACACGGCCTCATAGAATGCTTCGGTGCCATCCGGGTCGTCAGTCCAGATTTCGTCCCACAGCCAGTCGCCGATTCCTGCCTCGGTATCGGCTGGATCGCCTCCCCTTGCTTCAAGCAGTACCATGTCTGCGCGTTGTGGATCACTGATCAGAACTGCATGGCCACGTTTATCCATATCAATCGGGCCTTTCAACACCATCCCGCCATTGGCCACTACCCTGCTGGCTGCGGCATCTACATCAACCACAGAAACCGAGGGCATCCAGACAGCTTCCGCGGTGCCACCCTCTGGCGGCTCGACCTTGAGTATACCCGCAATCAGCTTTCCTTCATTTCGTACGACGGAGTATTGCTCCTGATAATCAACCTGCCAGCCAAACAGTTTTTCATAAAATCTGCCTGCCGCAGCGGGATCCGGTGTCAGCAGATCATGCCAGACAAATTTCCCCGGAAAGGTTTTTCCGCTGGGGCTTTCAGTTATCGGCACTTGCGTCATTTCAACACCGCCTTCCGACAACTTGCCAACATTGGCGCAGCCGCCAAGCAAGGCTGCAGCTGTAATCAGAACACCGATACTACGTACTGATAATTGCATAGTATTAATCCATCCATTGCAGACTAGAAACGAAATAAACCCGGCATCGGGTCTCAGTGATCGGCACCAGGATCTTACAAGAAATACCCATAATCACTCACGTGAGTCTATCCCAGTCGCACCCCGAACTACACCATGAATATGTTCTTTGGCCACACAAGTGGTTTTTCTCGTATCAGAATACAAGGTGATGACATACAAGCTTTTTAGTGACCCCTGCTTCCAGTGAGACACGTTTTCCCTGTCATGAACAAGCAGGACTCCAAATAACAAAGTGATTTCCGGAACCCGTCAAAGCAGCGATCCTGATCGCTAATTACACTGCTTTTAATGATCAGGGCCTTGTTGTCGATAACTGGTTACACGCTATTTTTATGAAGGACAGTCACATGACTCAAAGCAAAGACAAGAGAAACAAATATGAAACATACACAGCAGGCATGGCCAACATCACCGTCGGCTTGATTGCTTACCTGTTTCTGGTCGTACCAACCCTTACATTTACGATCGTAGGGGCTATGAATCTGGCCGAGCATTACGGAATAGCCGTAGCGGTTGCACTCGTGATTACAGGCATGTATGTAACTGAGAAAACTGCCTGCCTTGATATTTAACACCGGGAAAAGTCATGTTGCCTGGATCAGATAGATGCACAAGCTGGCCTGGTCTCAACACCCATAACCAGAGGTCATATAACCATCCAGCCAGACTGGCTGGCTTATCACTAATACTTTTTGTGCCTGCGCCAACCGGTATACAGCACAAACTTCGAAATCCAGAGACCCCAGTACCTGCATAGGATTTGCCTCTACTGTGATGTAACTATTTCGAATATGGGAAGAGATGCAACATGGCCCTGGGCACTGTCTGCGATACCATCGCTGTTGCCATCCCCCCCCATTTGGCCCGGCATCTTCTACCCGATCAATTACTTTGTCATCATCAGCATCAATTCCTATAGATAGGATTTTTACCAGATTTTGCGGTGCCACAGGATTAGGAAATTCCGTTGCAACGCTGTTCCTCAACGATGGCATCGATCACGTCCTGTCCGCTGATCACCTGTGCAGATACGGTTCCGCCATTCTGGTTGTCCAGAAGTTCGAATTGTTGCATAGCCAGCAACAGAAAGGCTTCTATCAACTATATAGTAGCCTGACCATACTACCCACTTCATGAATGCACGCCAATCCATACACTAGATCAATTCAGAGCTGTGCCTTTAATCACTTCACGACAACTTGTTATCCCCTCTCTGCCAAAAATCATCATAGCCTGAAAAGTGGCTAATCCGTTCGGTAGTCACATAAAACCATTTGTTTTTCATGCGCTTAAATCTGTATCGCCAGCTTTTATTCTTCTAATCTATTGAATAAAAAGAATAATTGCGTTCACGCCGCTCAAGTTTGTTCCTCACAACCCGATTGAGTCAGAGAGAAGGCTCACACTGGATGCCGCGTCTGGCAACAAGCCACCGCTACGTATACGCAACTAGTCGACGAAGGACAGATCACAAAAATGTACGAAGATTACGAGGGCGATGGGAACACCGACGGGCTAAAGGGGCGCTAGAGTCCAGTGTCCGGCACGGAAGCACACCCTCTTACCGAACGTCGAACCATGAACCGCTGGCAGTTTCGCGCTGACC
>CAJQPV010000317.1 GCA_905480305.1 uncultured Gammaproteobacteria bacterium
GCAAAATCATCAGCCGCCACATATTGCCCAATGTGATGCATGTGGTGCTGATTACCGTGGTACTGGATTTCAGCGGCCTGGTACTGGCAGCGGCGAGATTTATTGCGAGAAACAGCAGCAATAACAACAGCGACAACATCAACAAAACGGTGCGCCAGGGAATGGTGAACCGGCCCGTTAAAATATCCCGCGTAGTCACACCCAGCGACTGCCGGTGGCGTCTTGCCAGCCAGTACGCCATCAACAACAACATCAGCATAGCAGCGAGCAGCGTTTCAACCACCGCCAGCAGGCTGCGTTGCAGAATATCACTCAGCCTGCCATCGACTGCATCACCAAGACCGCGACCTCCGTATATTAACCGTGGGTAATCGCGCAGCTTGCTGCCGTCGCTCTGTTGAATGGTTTCTTTGGCAAACAGGTGTGTTGCAAAGGGTGCCGAGTAGGTTTTTTCTACCTGTGTCCTGAGCGGACCGACCAGCGTATCCAGTGCACTGAGTACTTCACCGGCATAATGTACTTCATCGCTGTCACTGTTAGCTTCCAGCGGCAAACGATAGTGCAATGAGTCAAGCAGGCCGACCAGCACAAAGGCCAGCAGTACCACCACCGATGCAACAGCCACCTTGCCGGTAAAAACCCGTCGCCAGGGAGCACGAATATGCGGCTTGCTGCGCGCGTAAACAATAAACATGACCACCACAGCGGTGAGTATAAAGATCAGTACATCTGTCCAGAGAAAAACCGGCTTGATCATGTCAGGCGTATCCTCGGGTCGACAATGGTATAGGCAATATCAACCATTATCAGCCCGATGATGTACAGCACAGAACCAAGAAACACCATCACACGGACGATAGCGAAGTCCTGGTTCTGAATGCCATCGATGGTGTAGCTGCCAAGCCCCGGCACCGCGAAAAAGGATTCCAGCAACAGGCTGCCCATAAACAGTAGTGGCAGCAGTGATACGACACCCGTTACGATAGGTATCAATGCGTTCCTCAAAATGTGGCGAAACAGCACCAGCGATTCGGCCAGTCCCTTGGCCCGGGCAGTGCGCACATAATCCTTGCCCGCCTCTTCCAGGAAAAACGTCCGGTACCAGCGTGAACCGGCGCCGATGCCGCTCACTACCCCAATAACCACCGGCAGGATAATAAATTTAAGCGCGTCGAGGCCGCCGTCAAAGCCGGATATCGGCATGAGGCGGAACACCTTGGCAAGTAGATACTGGCCACCGATGATGTAAAACATCGCCGAGATCGACATCAGTACCACGCACAGAATGACGCCGGTGAAATCCACATAGGTCCCCCGGAAAAACGCCATCAGCAAGGCAAAGGTAATATTCACCAGCAAGCCGATAATCAATGAGGGCACTGCAATGGCAAGACTTGGCAGCATGCGTTGACTGATATCGAAACTGATATCACGGCCGTCATCGGAAGAGCCGAAATCAAACACAAACAGTTTCACTGATTTTTCGAAGAAAATCGTATCGGTGAGTTTGTCCAGACCGCTGGTTTCAGAATTAATCAGCAGCGGCTTGTCATAGCCGTGGCTGGCCTTCCAGCTCTCGACAGCCTCAGGGGTAACGCGCTTCATGCCGAGATGCATGCGCGCCATGTCATCCGGTGAATTCACCACGAAGAACAGGTAAAAGGTAAGCAGGTTAATACCAATCAGGATCGGAATCGCATAGCCGAGGCGGCGGATGATATAGGCAAACATCAGTGCTTCACCTGTAACGCCGACATTCTCTGCTGGCGGCGATAGCCGATCCAGGCGGGCACCAGTGCAAGCAACAGCAGTCCCAGAAGTACATACAGCGGCCAGCGCACCGGCTGGTTCCACTGTTGCTGCAACTGTTTGCGCAATTCCGGCTCAATGCGTTTGTACTTGAGCGCATTATTGGCCATCAGGTTGGGCTTGGAGTTTTTCAGCCAGACATGCCGCAGGGTAAACTGTTTGGGGAAATAACCCCATACCCAGGGTGCATCGTAACGCGCAATGTCCATCATCTCCCGGATAACAGCCTTTCGTTGCGGTCCGTTTTCCATGTCCTTCATCTGGTCGAACAGGCGGTCAAATTTTTCGCTTACATAGTTGGAAGCATTTTCGCCATTATGCTCCACCTTGCTGTTTGGACCATACAGCAGAAACAGAAAGTTCTCCGGATCCGGGTAGTCGGCATTCCAGCCCCACTGAAATATTTGCGCAGTACCCTTGCGCATTTTATCCTGGAAGCGGTTGTAATCTGTGCTTCGAATAACCAGTTGTATATTCAGCTTGGTGAACTGTTTCATCAACCAGTCAAGTCGCGCTTTGGCATCTGGACCTGTCGCTGGCGTATCAATATTCAGCACCAGCGGTTTGCCGCTGTTGATGTCACGCCCGTCCGGATACCCTGCCTCTGTCAGCAATTGTTTGGCAATTTCAAGCGGTTTGCGCACCGCGCCTTGCGGGGTCCAATCATAGATATACGAATTGATGCCGGCCTCACCTTCCTCGTAACCAAAAATACCGGGCGGAATGACTCCCTGCGCCGGTATGCCACGACCATTGAGGAAGATAGAGATGTTTTCCTCGGTATTAATGGCGATTGAAATGGCCTGTCGCAACTTTCTCGCAGTTTCCGTATTTCCGCCAACAACCGGATCACGCATGTTAAACCCGGTGTAGAAAATAGAGGTTGAAACCGCGGTACTTAAATCAATTCCCTGCCTGAGCATGCTGTCGGTCAGGTTGACTTCACCACTGTTGCCGATATTAATGGCCTGATCAAAACTGTCAGATGAAATGCCCGAGGTGTCATAGTATCCCTGCAGGAACTTGTTCCAGTATGGAATGGTTTCCTTTTCCAGGCTAAATACCACCTTATCTATAAACGGCAATGGTTTGCCGGCATCATCCAGCAAACCGGCTTCCCTATCACCCGGCATGCCTTCTGACGGATAGACTTCACCGTGGAAATTCGGATTGATTTCCATAATCATCTGGCGGTTCGGGTTGTTGACAGTCAGCATATAGGGGCCAGTGCCAACCGGATACCAGTCGAGCGTAATGTTGCGTTGCTGCATGCCGGCTTGTGAATAGAAACGATCAGCCTCGTGTGGCACCGGTGCAAAGAACGGCATCGCCAGCCAGTAAAGCAACTGTGGATACTTGCCCTGAAGTTTAATGCGGTAGTGGTAACGATCTACAGCCTCGACGCCTTCAAGCGGGAATTTTTCAAGATCAAGAAAAGCGCCCTCACCCTCATCTGCTACAAGTTTTTCATAGGCACTGGCAAGCGTCTTTGAATAAGCTTCCAGACCGACAATGTATTCACTCATCAGCCCCAGTATTGGTGAATGTGTTTGCGGGTGAGCCAACCGCTTTATCTGGTAGACATAGTCATTTGCCACCAGTTCGCGGCTACCGGTTTCTTTAAAGTCACCGAGCACATGAATGGAGGTCAGCTCCTCGGCGTCCAGTGACTGGTAACGCAACTTGCCCTGTTGATCACGTGCAAAGGCCGGATGTGGCTGGTACATGATACCCGGCTTGATGGTGATGTCGTAGACGCTGTAAGCAATTTCGCTTGCCTCGACGGTAGCCGGCAGCTGCTGGCCGTTACTATCAAGATAGCTCGGCACGGGCACTGCCTCTGCAGTTAACGGAATCAATTCATACGGACGTTTCAGGTAGTCATACTGCAGCGGAGGCTCGTATATCTGGCCGGTAAAGGTAACTTCGTTGGCGCTGTAGGATCGCGCCGGATCGAGATGCTTGGGGCGCTCCTGAAACAAAGAGTAGAGAATATTCCTGTCTGCGTCCTCTGCGGGATAGGGACGGTTCCATGGCCGATTATCACAGGCCGACAGTACAATACAGGCGACAACGATAGCGTGCCGAAGCACCCCGACAAGAGGCATCAGCATGGTCAGTGCAGAAGAGATGGTAGCGATCGCATGGACGGCTATTATAATGAAGTGCGCGCCGGTATTCATAGCCTTGCCCCCCCTTCACGTCACCGTCATTTTCCGGTACCGTAGCGGCACTGCCCCGGAGTAGGATTTACCGGGAAAATAACCACACTTCAGCCAATACTAAGGTACAGCTATGGGATTCTTGAACGGAAAGCGCGCCCTGATCGTTGGACTTGCCAGCAATCGCTCGATTGCCTGGGGAATCGCAAAAGCCATGCAACGGGAAGGTGCCGAGCTGGCATTTAGCTACCCGAATGAGAAACTCGGCGCTCGCGTCACGAAAATGGCAAAGGAATGTAATTCCGGGATCGTACTGCCCTGTGACGTCAGCAGCGATGAACAGATCGACAATCTGTTCGTCGAGCTGGGAAAGCACTGGGACGGGCTGGATATTCTGGTTCATTCAGTCGCCTTTGCACCGGGAGACCAGCTTGCCGGAGACTACCTGGACTGCGTAACCCGCGAAGGCTTCGCCATAGCGCATGACATTAGTTCCTACAGTTTTGCCGCACTGGCCAAGGCTGCCTATCCCATGATGAAAGGCCGTAATGGTGCATTATTGACCATGAGCTACCTGGGTGCTGTTCAGACGGTTCCCAATTACAATGTCATGGGTGTCGCCAAGGCCAGTCTTGAAGCGAATGTACGTTACCTGGCGCAGAGCCTGGGGCCGAAAGGTATCCGGGTCAACGCGGTTTCAGCCGGCCCAATTCGAACCCTGGCCGCTGCAGGCATCAGTAACTTTCGTAAAATGCTGGATGTGTTTGCGAGTACCGCGCCTCTGGGCCGGAATGTCACTATTGAGGATGTCGGTAACGCTTCGGCCTTTCTGTGTTCAGACCTTGCCTCCGGTATAACCGGGGAAATCACCTACGTAGATGGTGGCTATAACACTGTTGGCATGTCACCGCTTGAGTAACGGGGCTTCGGACTGGCCCTGAGCAGAATTCAGAATACCGCTTTCACCCTCCAGGCGACCAATCAGCACGGCGCCGCAGGAGTCACCAAATACATTAACGCTGGTCCTGCACATATCCAGCACACGATCAACAGCCAGAATCAGCCCTACCGCCTCAATGGGCAGCCCGATTGCGGTAAGAATAATGGTGATGGCAACCAGACTGGCCGCCGGTATACCTGCCACACCAATTGATGTCAGCAAGGCAACCAGCACCACCGTGAACTGTGTTGCAAAATTCAGTTCAATGCCATAGGCCTGCGCGATAAACATGGCGGCTACACATTCATACAAGGCTGTACCGTCCATGTTAACAGTGGCCCCCAGCGGCAATACAAAACTGGTTGTCTGATTCGACACACCTGCACGCCTCTCTACGCAATCCATAGTGATTGGCAAGGTGGCCGATGAAGATGCAGTTGAAAATGCAGTTAACATGGCCGGTGACATGGCTTGAAAATGGCGCAACGGGCTTACCCGGCCAATCACCCGCAGCATCAGGGGCAACACTATCAGCACATGAATTGCCAGTGCGCCAAGCACGGTAAAGAAAAACATCAGTAACGGCTCGAACGCGGCAAAGCCGGTGGTAGCAACCACCTTGGCCACCAGTGCAAACACGCCTATTGGCGCGAACATCATCACCCAGTCAGTGATCTTCATCATGACGGCAAAAACACCTTGCCAGAAATCTTTCAGGATTGCTGCAGGCGAGCCATCGATACGCGTCATGAAGTAGCCGAACAACAGGCTGAAGAAAATCAGCCCGAGCATTTTTCCTTCTGCCGCGGCTGCAACAATATTTGCAGGCACCATGCGGATAAAGATGTCAACGACATCTCCGGCTCCGCGCCCCTGTACGCGCTCGGCGATACTTGCGGTATCCGCCTCATCCGAGAAGCTGACAACTTCTTTCGCCGGCTCACCATCTACCAGACCGGGTGAGACCAGATTGACCATGGTGAGCCCGATCAGGATAGCCAGTAACGAGGTAGTCAGGTAATAAAGCAGGGTCTTGCCGCCCAGCCGTCCCAACGCCCCACCATCACTGATACCGGCAATTCCGGTAATAATCGATGACATGATGAGCGGGACAATCAGCATCTTCAGGGCATTCATGAAGAGCGCGCCCAGAAAGCTGTAGATATCGAGAAAACGAACGCCAAACAATGAGGCATCCTCACCCGAAAGCCAGCCGGCAAGCACCGCCAGAATCAGCGCGAACAGAATCTGCCAGTGAAGCTTTAGTGTGATTATGTTTCTTGCAAAAGCCACGACAGGGCTACTTACTGCTCTGCCTGATCCGGTATTTCAATAGAGGCCTGTGCCTTGAGTGTATTCATAACAGCTGCCATTTCGGCTGCACCCTGCAGTCTATTGAGATTGCCCCAGAGTTGCTTCCGCGCTGCCGGCGGCAAGCTGGAAAAATCTCCTGCTTTTACTTCTTCCAGTGCAATGATGACGTAATCACCGGCAGCGGTTAGCACGCCTTCATGGACTGGTTTGTCGGCTGCCGGCTCAGCAGCCGCAAAAGCTGCAGCAACAATCTCGGCACCTGGCTCTGCTGCAATTCGGGTGATATTTGCTACTTCCTGCACTTGCAGTGATTCAGCAGCGGCAATTGTATCTAGATCAGTTACGCTGCTCCGCAAGTCTGTAAGGTATTGCTCGCCTTTTGCTTGAGCCTGCGCACGACTTTTTTCCGCTACTATTATCTGCCTGATTTGTACTTTTACTGTTTCAAGCGGTTTTTGTGCGGCTTCCTGTCGTTCAAGAACACGTATAACGACAACATGATCAGGGCCGATCTCAATGGCTGCGCTGTTATTGCCATTATCCAGAACGTCCTCACTGAAGAGGGCCTCACGAACCTTGGCATGTTGTGCAACGCCGCTACCGTCAGACATACTGACCCAGTCAGTTTCCTGAATAGCAATCCCCAGTTCTTCTGCGGCAGCCTGCAGGGTATCCGGTTGTTCAAAAGTCGTATTGGACAGTACTTCTGACTGTTCGTAAAAGAGATCAGCTCGCTCTGTACTCAGTAGCTGGGCGGTAAGCTGTTCGCGCACCTCGTCCAGCGGAGTTGCCACCTCCGGTCTGATCTCGATAACCTCGATAATATGCAAACCAAAAGGTGATTTCACCGGCTTGCTGACTTCACCGGGCTGCAGTTCAAAAGCAGCCTGCTCAAATTCAGGGGTCATAAGACCTCGCCCGAATGTACCAAGGTCTCCGCCATTGGCAGCTGAACCAGGGTCGTCAGACAGTTCTTTAGCCAGCACTGCAAAATCTTCGCCGTCATTCAGACGTGAAACGATGCCATTTGCCTTGTTCAGCGCAGCAGTGCTCACTTCCTCATCAGCATCCGGAGACAGCTTGACGAGTATGTGGCGGGCGTGACGCTCCTCAGGGGTAATATATTTTTCAGCCTGCTCGTCGTACAGCACCTGCAAGGCTTCCTCGCTAATTTCCACACCTGTATCAAGTGTTGCTGCATCCAGTTCAAGGTACTGGGCACGCACCCTTTCCGGCGTCATAAATGCATCTGCATGAGTTTCGTAATATGTCTGTATATCCTCATCACTGACCGGGACATGCTCTGTAAACCCTAACAACGGCAGCAGCAGATACTTGAATCGTCGTTGCTGTCCTTCAAGTACATATGCCTGCACAAGGTTGTCAGCCGGTGCAGCAGCGGTGGCGCTGACACCGACCGTAAACTGGTTAGCCATAATGTCTTGTTTCAGGCTGTGTTCGAAGCCTGCCGGGCGAATACCCTGGTATCCGAGAACCTGTTCGTACTTGTCTTTTGAGAAAACGCCATCTTCCTTGAAGGCATCAACAGCATTTATGCTGAGTGCAATTTGTTCGTTGCTTGCAGCAAAACCTTCGCTGTCTGCTGCCTGGATCAGCAATGTCTGGTTAATCAATTGCTGTAATGATCCAGCCCTCAGCATATTCTCATCGAGTAATGACGGATCAAATGATTCACCCAGTTGTTGTTCCATTTTTCTGCGCAGTTGATCGTAGGCTTGCTGATACTGTGCCTGGCTGATTTCCTCGCCATTAACAACGGCGGCAAAACTGGATACATCATCTTGCAGATAGGAATTCAGCCCGAAGAATGCGAACGCAACAAACAGAATGCCGAGTATTACCCAGCCTAAAAACCCCATTATGCGTTCTCGTATTGCCAGCAGCATTGTCTGTCTCTCTGGAAAAAATCCGTTGTTGAATGTAAATCAGATAGTAGTCAGCTAGTAATAACAAAGAAAGGGCACCCCGAGAGGCGCCCTTCGATTGTCAAGATGGCGGAGTGGACGGGACTCGAACCCGCGACCCCCGGCGTGACAGGCCGGTATTCTAACCAGCTGAACTACCACTCCTATTCCTGGTGGGTGCTGAGGGGATCGAACCCCCGACATTCGCCTTGTAAGGGCGACGCTCTACCAGCTGAGCTAAGCACCCGAAGGCGCGCTAGTTTACGGCATCCTTGAATGCTTTGCCAGCTTTGAAGCCCGGAGAATTTGATGCCTTGATCTGAATAACTTCACCTGTTTGAGGATTACGTCCGGAGCGTGCTGCTCTTGCACGAACCGAAAAGGTTCCAAAGCCCGTCAAGGCTACCTGGTCGCCACTACCCAGGGCTTTAACGATGCTATCCAGCAGCGCTTCAGTCGCACTGGTTGCGTCAGCCTTGGAGAGGCCGGCCCCTTCGGCCACTGCGTCAATCAGTTCAGATTTATTCATATAGTTGTCCTCGGATAGTTATATTCATTATTAAGAAAATGGCACTTGTCGCTGCCTGCAAATGCCTCCATGGAAGCATCCAGATCCAACCAGCGGGTATTAAAGCACAGTTACAGTAAGCAAAAAACCCGTCCGGGCCCTATTTTGTATCAGGGCCCGGACGGGTTTATCAGATTGCTGCTGAATGTCAGTGAGCGGTCAGCGGGTTTTCCTTGCCCTTCCCCTTTGGCTTGGCGACCTTTCTGGGGCCTTCTTTGGCAGGGACTTCTTTGAGTGGTGTCGGCTGATGAGTCAGGGCAACTTCCAGCACCTCGTCGATCCACCTGACCGGACGTATATCAAGTTTATCCGTTACGTTCTTCGGTATTTCAACAAGGTCTTTCCTGTTTTCCTCAGGAATCAATACGATAGAGATCCCACCACGGTGAGCAGCAAGGAGTTTTTCTTTCAGTCCGCCGATGGGTAGTACCTCACCACGCAGCGTGATCTCGCCCGTCATGGCCACGTCAGCACGTACCGGGATATTCGTCAGTGCCGAGACCAGTGCGGTACACATACCGACACCTGCACTCGGCCCGTCCTTCGGAGTGGCACCCTCAGGGACATGGATATGGATGTCATATTTCTGGTAAAAATCGTCATCAATACCCAGTGTTGCCGAGCGACTCCGTACAACTGTCATGGCAGCATGGATAGATTCCTGCATGACTTCACCCAGTTGGCCGGTATGAATCATCTTGCCCTTGCCAGTCACCATGGTTGACTCAATCGTGAGCAATTCACCGCCCACCTCTGTCCAGGCAAGACCGGTGACCTGACCTACCTGATCATTTTCTTCGGCACGTCCATAGCGGAAGCGTTTTACACCGAGGTATTTCTCGAGATTCCTTGGCGTGACCGAAATCTTCTTGCCTTCCTTGTTCAATACCAGCTCTTTCACTACCTTGCGGCATATCTTGGAGATTTCACGCTCCAGGTTACGCACACCCGCTTCACGTGTGTAGTAACGCACAATATCCCGGATAGCATTTTCACTGATGGATATCTCGCTCTCTTTCAGACCACTGAGCTCAATCTGCTTTTTCAGCAGATAGCGCATGGCGATATTGATCTTTTCATCCTCGGTGTAACCCGGTATGCGAATGACCTCCATACGATCCAGCAGTGGCGCCGGAATATTCATGGTATTGGCAGTTGCCACAAACATCACATCTGACAGGTCAAAATCCACTTCCAGGTAATGATCGCCAAAAGTGTTGTTCTGCTCCGGATCCAGCACTTCAAGCAAAGCCGAGGAAGGATCGCCGCGGAAATCCATGGACATCTTGTCCATTTCGTCCAGCAGGAACAGTGGATTTCTGGCAGACAGCTTTGACAGGTTCTGGATAATCTTGCCGGGCAAGGAACCAATATAGGTACGGCGATGACCACGAATTTCAGCTTCATCACGCACGCCACCCAGTGACATACGGGTAAACTTGCGTCCAGTGGCACGCGCAATAGAACGTCCCAGCGAGGTCTTGCCTACGCCAGGAGGGCCGACCAGGCACAGGATCGGACCCTTGAGCTTTTTAACACGCTGCTGCACAGCCAGGTACTCCAGGATCCTTTCCTTGACCTTCTCAAGTCCATAGTGATCTTCTTCAAGAACTGCTTCTGCTGCAGCCAGATCGTTGCGGATCTTGCTGCGTTTCTTCCAGGGCACACTGACAAGCCAGTCAACATAGTTGCGTACCACCGTTGCCTCTGCCGACATCGGCGACATCATCTTTAGTTTGTTCAGCTCTGAAGTCGCTTTTTCAAGCGCCTCCTTGCTCGTGCCGGCTTTCTTGATCTTTTGTTCAAGTTCTTCCAGTTCATTGGGTACATCGTCCATGTCGCCAAGTTCTTTCTGGATGGCTTTCATCTGCTCATTCAGGTAGTACTCACGCTGGCTCTTTTCCATCTGCTGTTTGACTCGACCTCGTATGCGTTTTTCAATCTGCATAATGTCGATTTCACCTTCAATCAGAACCATCAGGCGTTCGATGCGAGGGGTACAGCCTTCAATCTCAAGTATCTTTTGCTTTTCATCCAGCTTCAGTGACATGTGCGCTGCGATAGTATCCGCAAGGCGACCGGGCTCCTCAATGCCGGAAAGAGATGTCAGTATTTCCGGCGGGACTTTCTTGTTCAGTTTGACATACTGGTCAAACAGGGCCAGCAGAGAGCGGGTCTGGATTTCAAGTTCCTTGTTATCCGCGTCTTCTTCCTGCACCAGCACCTCGAGGTGGGCCGTAAAGAAGGTGTCAGTGTTTTCATAACCGGTTATACGCACACGCTCTGCGCCCTCAACGAGGACCTTGACGGTGCCATCAGGAAGCTTCAGCAACTGCAGAATGGTCGATAATGTCCCTATCTCGTAGATGTCATCGACGGAGGGGTCATCAACCTCAGCATTCTTCTGGGCAACCAGCAGGATCTTCTTGTCTTCCTGCATGGCGGTATCCAGAGCGTTGATCGATTTTTCGCGACCAACAAAAAGCGGTATCACCATGTGGGGATAAACCACGACATCCCTGAGCGGCAATACCGGTATCGCGTTTGTGGCTTGATCTGTCATAACAGTGCCCATCCATCCTGATTAAGTCGATTTGCTCCGGGAACCTGGTTGTAAACCATCGTGACATTGGCTTACCCGGATACTTCCTGTCGATTGTGTGGTTTTCTGAACCGCAGTCACGAATCTCTTATATGGGGATCGATTACAGTACTTCAACCATTTTTTGACAGGTATTAAACTTACAGCAAGGAATATGCCAGCCAGGCAAAAAAGACCGCTATAATTATAACTTGTTAGTTATTATAGAGATTTATATTTTACTCAGAAGCAGCGATGGCTTCTGGAGCGTCAAAAATCATGTATGGCTTGGTTTCACCGCCAATAACATTCTCATCAATGACTACTTTACTGACGCCTTCCATCGAAGGCAGGTCGTACATGGTATCCAGCAGAATCTGCTCCATAATGGTGCGCAGCCCGCGTGCCCCGGTTTTGCGCTCCATTGCCTTTTTGGCAACGGCGCGGAGGGCATCTTCCCTGAATTCAATCTCGCAGCCTTCCATATCAAACAGCTTCTCATACTGCTTGGTGAGGGCATTCTTTGGTTCAGTCAGAATCTGAATCAGCGCATCTTCATCCAGTTCTTCCAGCGTAGCGACTACCGGCAGGCGTCCGACAAATTCCGGGATTAAACCGTACTTAATGAGGTCTTGCGGCTCAACATCGAAAAGCACTTCGCCAAGATTGCTCTCTTCATCCTTGCTCTTGATTTCAGCTGAAAAACCAATGCCGCCTTTTTCGGAACGACTGCGAATAATCTTGTCCAGACCTGCAAAGGCACCACCAACGATAAACAGAATGTTTGAGGTATCAACCTGCAAAAATTCCTGCTGCGGGTGTTTGCGTCCACCCTGGGGCGGAACAGAAGCTACCGTGCCTTCGATCAACTTAAGGAGCGCCTGCTGTACGCCTTCACCGGACACATCCCGTGTAATGGACGGGTTATCGGATTTTCGGGATATTTTGTCGATTTCATCGATATAGACAATACCGGTCTGGGCCTTGTCGACATCATAATCACACTTTTGCAACAGCTTCTGGATGATGTTTTCTACGTCTTCACCGACGTAACCGGCTTCTGTGAGTGTGGTTGCGTCTGCAATAGTAAAGGGCACATCAAGGAAACGTGCCAGTGTTTCGGCCAGCAAGGTCTTGCCTGAACCTGTAGGTCCAATCAGCAGGATATTGCTCTTGGAAAGCTCAACATCGTCTTTCTTGGTCTGAGCTTCAAGGCGCTTGTAGTGGTTATATACCGCCACAGACAGCACCTTTTTGGCACGTATCTGGCCAATGACGTATTCGTTAAGGACTTCGTTTATTTCCTGGGGTGTTGGCAGCTTTTCACCGCCACTAGCGGTTTTTTCCTGCATCTCTTCACGAATGATATCGTTACAGAGTTCAACGCACTCATCACATACAAAGACAGAAGGTCCGGCAATCAACTTCCGAACCTCGTGCTGGCTTTTGCCGCAGAATGAACAGTAGAGCAATTTCCCGTCTTCGCCCTTTCCGTTACGTTCGTTGCTCATGTTGTATCCTCATGAATTGTCATCACTGCCCGTTCCTGACCTTTTTTAACATTATTAGTTATTATAAATCAACCCCTTCTAAACTAAGGCGGTTTTATTGAGCGCACAGGCCGTAAATCATGGGCTGGTGCTTAACTGAAATCCAGGCCGTCACCTTCGTCCTGACGCTGGTCAATGATTTCATCAATCAGGCCATAGGCTTTGGCTTCTTCTGCACCCATGAAATTATCCCGGTCGGTATCACCCTGGATTGTTTCCAGTGTCTGTCCGGTATGATTTGCAAGAATAAGATTGAGCTTTTCACGAATCAGGAGAATTTCCCGGGCATGGATATCAATATCCGTTGCCTGCCCCTGAAAGCCACCCAGCGGTTGATGGATCATCACGCGTGAGTGTGGCAGGCAGATTCGCTTGCCCTTTGCACCACCGGCAAGCAGCAGTGCACCCATGCTGGCTGCCTGGCCAACACACATGGTGCTGACGTCTGCCTTGACGAACTGCATGGTGTCGTAAATCGCAAGCCCGGCTGTCACTGAACCACCCGGTGAATTGATGTAGAGATGAATATCCTTGTCCGGATTTTCTGACTCGAGGAACAACAGCTGCGCAACAATGACGTTTGCCATGTAGTCCTCAACGGGTCCTACCATGAATACCACACGCTCCTTGAGCAGGCGTGAGTAGATATCGTAAGAACGTTCACCTCTGGATGTCTGTTCAATGACGATGGGCACGAGGTTCAGTGCCTGGGTATTTTGTGCTCCATACATAGAGTTGCTATCGGTCATTCACTAGGTTCCTTGAGACTGTTTGGCTTCTTCAACAAGCGCGCTAAAGGTGGTTTTTACCTCTTTCAAATCGACACCGCTGTGCTCGACAATCCAGTCAACGACCTGTTCTTCAATGACAGCCGACTGGACACCCGATAGCATTTCCTGGTTGCCGTAATACCACTGCACCACTTCTTCCGGTTTTTCATATGAAGAGGCAATCGTTTCAACCATTTGCCGGACGCGGTCAGGATCAATCTGGAGCTGATTATGCTTGGCAATTTCCGAGACAATTACACCGAGTTTTACTCGTCGTTCAGCCTTGGCTTCAATTTCCGAGGCATCTTGAGAAACACCTTCCTGCTGTTTTGCACGCAGTTGCTGAATCTCGCCGTCAACCAGGGTGGCGGGCACTTCAACCGGATTGGCATCCAGCAAGCCGTTAAAAACCTGTTCTTTCAGCTTGGAAGCAATCAACCCCTTTAATTCACGATTCATATTCTCGCGAATTTCATCCTTCAACCCTTCAATCCCGCCTTCTGCAATTCCGAAGGCCTGTGCAAAATCATCATCAAGTGCAGGCAGCTCTATTTCAGAAACGGCGTGTACCTTGACATTAAAACTGGCTGCTTTACCTGCCA
>CAJQPV010000318.1 GCA_905480305.1 uncultured Gammaproteobacteria bacterium
TTGTGTAAAAATTAGCTTGATCGGGAACCCCGTAAGACAGTGGTGTTAAGCAGGCAGGCGTGCTGTTCCTGTTGCTGGGTCAAACTTTAAAAAGAAAGGATATTCTGCCACGGAAGCACACGGAAAAACACGCAAGAAAAAATATTAACTCAAATGCTTGCGTGTGCTTCCGTGGCTATTGAGTAAAATACGGAACCAGCTGGCTGGTGTGCTGGTTTTATTCGACAGTAAACACGTCACCGCCACGTTCATCAAACAGTTCCAGTGCACGACCACCACCACGTGCCACGCAGGTGAGCGGGTCATCTGCAACGACAACCGGCAGGCCGGTTTCTTCCATCAGTAACTTGTCGATATCACGCAGCAGTGCGCCACCTCCGGTCAGCACGATGCCACGCTCGGCGACGTCAGCACCGAGTTCCGGCGGCGTTTGTTCCAGTGCGGTCTTGACCGCGCCAACGATGCCGGCCAGCGGCTCCTGCAGTGCCTCGAGGATTTCATTGCTGTTGAGGGTGAAGCTGCGCGGTATGCCCTGCGACAGGTTGCGTCCCTTGACCTCCAGCTCGATCACCTCGTTGCCGGGGTAGGCGGAGCCGATTGCATGCTTGATGCGCTCTGCTGTGGCTTCACCGATCAGGGTGCCGTAGTTGCGTCGTACGTAATTGATAATGGCGTCATCAAAGCGGTCACCGCCGATACGTACAGAAGACGAATAAACAATGCCATTCAGTGAGATAACCGCGACTTCTGATGTGCCACCACCGATGTCCAGTACCATGGAACCGCGTGCCTCGTTTACCGGCATGCCGGCGCCAATGGCGGCGGCCATGGGTTCTTCGATCAGGTAGACCTCGCGGGCACCGGCGCCAGCGGCCGATTCGCGGATGGCGCGGCGTTCTACCTGGGTGGAACCACAGGGCACACAGATCAGCACCCGTGGGCTGGGCTTGAAAAAGCGCGCTTCGTGCACCTTGTGTATAAAGTGCTGCAGCATTTTCTCGGTAATGGTGAAGTCGGCGATGACGCCGTCCTTCAGTGGACGGATGGCGGTGATATTGCCGGGGGTGCGTCCCAGCATCAGCTTGGCCTCGGCGCCAACGGCGGCAATACTCTTGGGACCGCCCGGTCCACGGTCCTGGCGAATAGCGACCACCGACGGTTCATTCAGTACTATGCCTTGCCCGCGCACGTAAATCAGTGTGTTGGCGGTGCCCAGGTCAATGGACAGGTCATTGGAAAACATCCCGAAGAGGCTTTTAATGAACATTCAATACGGATCCGTAAGGGTCTGTCAAAAAGGAAGCGGGTAATCTATCAACGGGGAACGTTCGGGGCAAGGAAATACGCCGGAAATAATAGCAGAGCAACATTGTGCACTATTTCAGGGTAGGGACACTGCAAAGCAAAAGAGGATCCCTGCTCCCTCCGGGGGAAGGCCAGGATGAGGGGATATAAATTAAGTAGTTATCTTAATTCTATCCCCGGCCCCTCGCTTTGCTCTCCCCGACCTTCTCGGCTTTGGCTTCCTGCGTCGCTCTATCGCCTGCATCCCTGTAGGCGTCCGGGAGGGACAGGGGGGGGTAACAGGGCAGGCGTGTGGTGGAGATGTCCTTCATTATGGATTGTGCTACCGTTGCGCCCGTGTTTTTAAGCGCGATCAACCGACTACGGGGTCACCATGAGCCTTGATGCTGCTGAGATTAAGAAAATTGCCCACCTGGCGAGACTCGGTATTAATGCCGACGACATACCGGAATATTCCCGCAACCTGTCGGACATCCTGGCCTTCGTCGAGCAGCTGAACGCGATCGATACCCGTGGTGTGGAACCGTTGGCTCATCCGCTGGAAGCGACCCAGCGTCTGCGTCCGGATGTCGTAAACGAGACAGATAATCGCGATAATTTCCAAAAGGTTGCACCGGAAACTGAATCCGGACTGTATCTTGTCCCGCAGGTGATCGAATAACCTCCACTGACAAAAAAGAACATCGGCCGGGAGGCCGGCCTGCCGCCGCGCGCAAGCTGAAAAGACTGAACCGGATATAAATACCTATGCACCAGAAAACCCTTGTTGAATTATCAGCTGATTTGCAGAAAGGCAGCTGCTCCAGTGAAGAGCTGACGCGCGCCTGCCTTGATCGCATCAGCAAATATGACGGCGAGCTCAACAGTTTCGTTACCGTTGTCGAGCAGCAGGCGCTGGCTGCCGCACAGGCGGCCGATGCGCGCATCAAGGCGGGCACTGCCGGACCGCTGACCGGTATTCCGTTCGCGCACAAGGACATATTCTGTACCCTTGGTGTGAAGACCAGTTGCGGTTCAAAAATGCTGGATAACTTTATTGCTCCGTATGATGCGACCGTTACCCGGAAACTGCTTGAAGCCGGTGCAGTGATGGTGGGCAAGACCAATATGGATGAATTTGCCATGGGTTCTTCCAATGAAACCAGTTTTTACGGGGCGGTGAAAAATCCCTGGGATGCCGCAACGGTACCGGGCGGCTCTTCCGGTGGATCGGCGGCGGCGGTGGCGGCCCGGCTGGTACCGGCAAGCACCGGTACTGATACCGGTGGTTCCATTCGCCAGCCAGCGGCGCTGTGCGGTATAACCGGTATCAAGCCGACCTATGGCCGGGTCTCGCGCTACGGCATGATCGCGTTTGCTTCCAGTCTCGACCAGGGCGGTGCTTTTACCCGCACGGCCGAGGATGCGGCCGTCATGCTCGGCGCCATGGCCGGCTTTGATCCAAATGATTCTACCAGCGTGGACCGCCCGGTTGATGATTACAGCAGCGGTCTGAATGCGCCGCTGCAGGGTTTGAAAATCGGACTGCCGAAAGAATATTTTGGTGAGGGGCTGGATGCGGGTGTGGCCGCAGCCATTGAGGCGTCACTGGATGAATACCGCAAGCTCGGTGCAACCCTTGTTGATATCAGCTTGCCGAACACGCACCTGTCGGTGCCGGCCTATTATGTGGTTGCGCCAGCTGAATGTTCTTCCAACCTGTCCCGTTTTGACGGCGTACGCTTTGGTTACCGGGCCAGCGAGCCCAAAGACCTTGAAGACCTGTACACGCGTTCCCGCGGTGAGGGGTTTGGCGATGAGGTCAAGCGCCGCATCCTGGTGGGTACCTATGCGCTGTCTGCCGGCTACTACGATGCCTATTACCTGCAGGCACAGAAAGTACGGCGTTTGATTCGCGATGATTTTCTGCGCGCCTTCGGGCAGGTGGATGTCATCATGGGCCCGACGGCACCGTCGGTGGCCTTCAGACTCGGCGAGAAGGCCGATGACCCGGTCAGCATGTATCTTTCCGATATCTACACGATCGCAGTGAACCTTGCCGGTTTGCCGGCCATGTCGATTCCTGCCGGGTTCTCGGACGGTCTGCCGGTTGGCTTGCATGTCGTGGGTAACTATTTTGAAGAAGCGCGGCTGCTGAATGTCGGGCACCGGTTTCAGCAGGCCACTGACTGGCACACGCATTCGCCGCAGGGATTTTGATCATGGAATGGGAAACTGTCATCGGGCTGGAAATCCATACGCAGCTTGCTACCCGCAGCAAGATATTCTCAGCGGCGTCAACCACTTACGGTGCGGAACCGAATACCCAGGCTTGTGCGGTTGATCTTGGCCTGCCGGGAGTATTACCGGTGCTGAATGCAGAAGTGGTACGCATGGCCGCCAAGTTCGGACTGGCAACGCACTCCACGGTTGCCAGGCGCTCGGTGTTTGACCGTAAAAACTATTTCTATCCGGACCTGCCCAAGGGCTACCAGATCAGTCAGCTGGCACTGCCGATTGTTCACGATGGTTTTCTGGATATTGACCTGGAAGACGGTAGCATCAAGCGCATCGGTATCACCCGCGCGCACCTGGAAGAGGATGCCGGCAAGTCACTGCATGAAAGTTTTCAGGGAATGACCGGTATTGATCTGAACCGCGCCGGTACGCCGTTGCTGGAAATTGTCTCTGAACCGGAATTGCGTTCGGCAAAGGAAGCGGTCGCCTATATGCGCAAGATTCATTCACTGGTGCGCTACCTGGAGATCAGTGACGGCAACATGCAGGAAGGATCGTTTCGCTGTGATGCCAATGTGTCAGTACGGCCGCTTGGCCAGCAGGAATTCGGCACCCGTGCCGAGATCAAGAACATCAACTCCTTCCGCTTTGTTGAACAGGCGATCAACCTGGAAGTGGAACGCCAGGTTATGCTGATTGAATCCGGAGGCACGGTGGTACAGGAAACGCGCCTGTTTGACCCTGACAAGCACGAAACCCGTCCGATGCGGTCCAAGGAAGAAGCCAACGATTATCGTTATTTTCCCGATCCGGACCTGTTGCCGGTTGAGCTTGATGATGAATTTATCGAAGCCGTCAGAAGTACCTTGCCGGAACTGCCGGATGCCAGGAAGGCCCGTTTTGTCAGCGAACACGGCCTGTCGGATTATGATGCGGGAGTATTGACGGCCTCGCGTGAACTGGCAGATTATTTTGAAGCGGTGGTACAAGCCTCGGGTGGCCTGGACAAGTTAAGTGCCAACTGGGTCATGGGCGAGTTGTCCGGCGCGCTCAACAAGAGTGACGGCGATATCAGCGCCAGTCCGGTCAGCGCGGCTGCGCTGGGTGTTATGTTGCAGCGCATAGAAGACGGCACTATTTCCGGCAAGATTGCCAAGCAGGTATTTGAGGCGATGTGGAAGGGTGAGGGCAGTGCCGACGAGATTATCGAGCAACAGGGTCTGAAACAGATATCGGATTCGTCTGCCATCGAAGGCATTATCAGGGAAGTGCTGGAC
>CAJQPV010000319.1 GCA_905480305.1 uncultured Gammaproteobacteria bacterium
GCTCTGCGTCCAGTTGGGCGCCTCCGGGCAGGCACACCGGCGCCTGTACTGCAGCAAGCAGTTTCTCCAGAAATGCTGGCAGCGTTTGCCGGGAGGCCTCACGCGAGGCGGCATCATCCAGCACGTCGACAGCAGCGACAATGCCGGCGGTGGCATCGGCGTCCGGAAACAGCGAGGAGAAGGCTTGCCGGTTTTGTTCAGCCAGGGGTACAAGCCGGTCTTCAGAGACGTTACCCAGGTACGCCAACTCGAGGCCAAGATGACGCGTAACGAGCCTGGAGAAATCATCATATATTTGCATGCAATCGACAGCATGTTCAGACTTGTTAACAAGCAGGCACAGATTTCCGGAGAATCCGTTTAAAGACAGCACCCGCAACAGTGCAAAAGCCTCAGCCTGCGCGCCGGCTTGCGGAGTAATAACCACAATAACCATTGCTGCCGCACAGCAGCAAGCAAGCTGCAAGTGTGCATCCATAGCGGAAGTATCGACCAGGAAATCATCGTATCCGTCATGCTCGTCAATACTGCCAAAGTAGCCTGACTGCAATGAATCATTGTTATGTAACCAGGCACCCAGGGGTAGTTCGCAACCCAGCACGTCAACACCCTGGTAACCCTGGCGAATGACACCATGCTGTTCCTCGTCATGCTGCTGTGACTCCGGCAGCGCCTGCAAGTCAAGCAAGGCACTGACATCACCTTCCTGAACTGCATCATAAAAAACACCGACAAGGCGTCCCCGCCGCACCAGCTCCAGCGCAAGATTGATCGCCATGTGAGTTTTGCCCACCTGTGCGATACCGCTTGTTATTGTCATTATCCTTGTCATGCCTGCCTGCCTGCCGCATGTAGCGTAGAAACTGAATACGGTGTTTCCCTGACCAAACTCGCACAGAGCTACTGCGACTGTCTATCTATATCTTCGCGCTGTTTGTCGTTCGCCTCACCGAGAATATCCTCGACACCCCTGGCCTTGTCGATGGTGTTTACCTGTTCCGACCAAACATGCTCGCCGTCATCAGTGCCACGCGTAGCATCCCCGCCATCAGAACAGGCAGTCAACAACAGAACAAGCGGGATAAAAATATATATCTGCATAACATCATTCCTTTCAGGACGAATCGTCACGTCGTCTGTTAGACAACCATACCTGCATTTCACTCATGGTGATCGGCATACCCAGATAATACCCCTGACCGAAGTCACAACCCATCTCTTTCAATATTTTCAGTACCGCTGCTGACTCTACCCCTTCTGCGGTTACCGACAACCCAAGACTGTGCGCCAGATCAATGGTAGCGCGCACAATGGAAGCGTTCTCTTCATCACTATCCATATCAATAACAAAGGATTTATCCATCTTGAGGGTATGTACAGGCAGGCGCCGGAGATGTAACAGGGATGAATGCCCGGTACCGAAATCATCAATCGACAGCCGCACCCCGATGGCTGCCAGCTTATCAAGTGTCTTCACAACCTGGCCCGGATCCAGCATGACCCCGGTCTCGGTAATTTCCAGCAGCAACACCTCCGGTTTCAAGCGGTATTGTTTCAGGATATTCTGAATTTTCTCAATCAGGTTAAAGTCATGCAGATCATGCATGGAAAGATTTATCCCGGAACACAGGCCGGGGTTATCCTGTTGCAGAACCGATAACTCCTGGCAGGCATTTTCAACCACCCATTCAGACAACTGCCGGATCAGCCCGCTTTGCTCGGCAACCCGAATGAAGGATTCGGGCATGAGAATCTTGCCATCCGGCTGTCGCCAGCGTACCAGCGTCTCGATGTAGCTGACCCTGTCGGTGTTCAAATCAATCACCGGCTGATAAACAAGAAACAGATCATTCTGCTCGATATCTTCGTTGAGTACACCATCCAGGCTCATTCTTGCAATGGCGATATCATCAATCCTGGAAGGGTCGTAAATTGCATAATCCCGACCGCTATCCTTTGCCGAGTACATCGCGTAATCAGCATTGCGCAATAAAATATCAATTTCATCGCCATGCTCCGGCATCAGCGCAATACCAATGGAGACTGACGCGATCAGCTTGTGACCTTCCACTTCAAATTCAGCATCCATTGACTGAATTATCTTTTGCGCTACCTGTTGCGCCTGCCCGGTATCCGCATCGGGAAGGATTACCACGAACTCGTCCCCACCCAGCCTTGCCAGCGTGTCTGATTCACGCACCTCACCAGCAATCCGGGTAACGACTTGCTGCAGCAACAGGTCACCGGTGTGATGCCCCATCAGGTCATTGACATACTTGAAGCGCACCAGATCAATCAGCAGTATCGCTGCATAACCCGGCGAGCGGCGATGCTCGGCAATTAACTGCTTGATGCGGTCCTCCATCAGTGCACGATTATAGATGCCGGTCAGGGGATCACGGATCGCCATATCATGCAGCGTTTCATACAACTCGCCAAGCGCATGAAAGGTTACGGGGACATCCTTCTCCTTGCCGGACGATTTTCCGGCTTCGCCCTTGCGGCCACTCCAGCCATGCATCAGCTGGGAACTGAGGTCACGCAACGGCTGCAGCACAGAATATTTCACGAGAATCAGCGCCAGTACCACGCTAATGAAAATAATCAACGCAACAATAAACAACAGCCGGTTATTGGTCTTGTCTATCTTCATCACCAGGCTGTCAGCATTATGCAAGGCCGCAATAATCAGTGCAGGGCGAGAATCATCGGCAGATAAAACATAGTCGGCCTTTACGTCACTCGCCTCACCATCCCTGGTCCAGTCCTCGGCAACATACAGCACAGTATCGTCGGGTAGGCGGATACGTACCGGCATCTTCAGGCGGCTGCCGATGCTCGACAATGCCTTTACCGGGTCGGTCACCAGCTGGATATAGCCACCGGGTATCAGATCGCCAACCGGCGCGATACTCGCCAGATAGGGTTTACCCTGCAGCAGGCACAGTTCATACAGCGGCTTGAGCCGGCTCGTCCCCTGCAACTGCTGCAGCTTGATTAGCAGCTCCGGACAAATAAGGGGTTCGTCATCCGCCACACTGCGCGCAGATGTTCCCGCCAATACAAAATCACCGTCGAAAGCATACAGCTCAACAAGGTTAAGCTCATTTGAAGTAACCGGCGCCTGCTGGAACTGTGCATCCAGCACTGCAGAGACTGCAGCCCGGTCACCCGCATCGAACGACTGACGAAAAGTCTGCAGTCCCTGGATTCTCAAACCAAGACGCCGTGCTGCAGCCGCATCCTCGGACAGGATATCTGACG